>QIDL01000504.1 GCA_003228415.1 Gammaproteobacteria bacterium
TTCGAAGGGCCGTTCGACGAAGACCCGGGCCTGATTACCATCGCGGTGCTGGCGAACGACTATCTGGCCGAACAGCCGACAACCATCAGCGTGGCCGGTGTCAGTGGCGGTAGCGAAAGCTCGCCGACCGTCGTGCTCGACCCCTTCGACGATCCGATCTCGCTGCCGAACGGCACGGTGACGATCAACGGTAATGTGATCGAATATCTGCCGAAGCCGGATTTCTTTGGCACCGACTATTTTACCTACACCATCACCGATGCCGATGGCGATGTTTCGCCGCCGGCCACCGTGACCATCGCCATCAACACCGTCAACGATCCGCCCGAGGGTGTCCAGCAACGGACCTTCTCGATGTTCGAGAACGGCACGCTGGTGGTCGATCCGACCCAGGGCCTGTTCACGGGTTCCTATGATGTGGACGGTGCGCTGATCGATGGCTCCGGTAACCCGGTTGGTTCTACGCTGGTTGCCGTACTCACGGTCCCGCCGCCCATGGGTACCTTGACTTTCGACAGTGGCACCGGTGGTTTTGTATTTACACCACCCGTCAACTTTACCGGCGAAATCTCGTTCTTCTATCGACTCTTCGATGGTTTAGATCTGAGTACCGACGCCGAATACGAAGTTCGTGTGGTGATCAATGCAACACCTGCCGCTCCGCTGCCTCCGGCCGCGGGTGAGGTGGCTATTACCTACAACATCGCCAACGTACCGCTGGAACAGACCTCTTCGGTTCCGCCGAACGTGCTGGTGGTGATGGACGATTCCGGCAGCATGGACTGGAATCTCGTCGTCAATTCAAACGACCAGAATGGTGGGTTCGAGATGGATAACTCGGCAGCGACCTCCGGCTCGCGCCGCAATGTCTCGGGTTATACCTACCTGTGGAAACTTTCAAACAACGCCTATTCGTACACCAGCCGCTACGGTCGCATCGTGCCGACCGAAGAAGGACTCAATGCGGATTCCGATATGACGGGTAATCAGTATGGTGTCTGGCGGACGCGATCACGGAAGTACAACACCATCTACTACAATCCGGCGATCCAGTACCTGCCGTGGGTGGGCCAGGACCTCAATAACAACGATTTTGCCGATGCCAATCCAGCAGCGATACGCCTCAATCCGTTGGATGCTTCCAATACCATCGACATCCTCTCTTCGCATAGCTACCAATCCCGCAGCGTGCCGGAGTGGGATTCCAATGGTGGTACCAATAGCGTCAATGTGAGCGGCGCCCAGAGCCTCTATATCCCCAGGTACTACTTGACTCCCGCCTCTGCGCCACTGGCCTGGAATGACCCCCATACGCTGGTGGAGATCCGCCCCGGCAACGCCCCGTTTGTCGGATCGAATGGTCGAGAGGACTGCGCAGGTGATGGCGACCCGCTGGACTGCAGCTATGCCGAGGAGATTCAGAACTTTGCCAACTGGTTCCAGTACTACCGTACGCGTGAGTATGTGACCAAGGGCTCAATCGGTAGCGTGATTGCCGAAATTCAGGACATTCGTGTTGGTTACGAAACCATCAGCGCGACGCGTTCGGAAGATATCCGATTGATGAACGAGTTGTATACGGAAGGCAACAAGAAGATGTTGCTGGACAGGGTTTACAGCATCGACTCATATGGCGGTACGCCGCTGCGTCGGGCGCTGGATCGTGCCGGTCAGCTATTCGAGTGCTCCAGTGGCAGCTACTGTCCGGCGCTTCCGGCTCCGGATGGCCAGTGCCAGCAGAACTTCACGCTGCTGTTCTCCGATGGCTACTGGAACGGTAGTGCCACTCTCACCGGCAACCAGGACAACAATGGCCCTGACGTGTTTGATGGTGGCCGTTACGCAGACGACGTGTCTTCGACTCTGGCAGACGTTGCCATGCACTACTACGAGACCGATCTGCAGCCTGGATTGGACGATGAGGTGCCCATTTCAAGGAATGACCTGATCGGGGTCCCGGCAGGAACGTTCACTGCCACCAACAACACCATGCACCAGCATATGAAGACTTATTCCATTGCATTTGGTGTGGACGGAACGTTTGACCCGGCGTTGATTCCGCTCGATCCGGCGTTGCCATTTAGCTGGTCAAGTCCGTTCAGCGGTTCGAAACAGAAGATCGACGACATGCTGCACGCCGCCGTCAACGGACGAGGCAGCTTTCTGAACGCCCGGAATCCCGTTGAGCTGCAAGCTGCCTTCGAACAGGCCTTCCTGGAATTCACCCAGGCGGCTTCGTCAACCTCCGCTGCGGCATTCAACTCTACGTCTCTACGAGACGGAACGCTGCTCTATCGTGGCTTTTTTGACCTGCGCAGCAACACCGGCGAGCTGACGGCGACCATCGTCAACACCGACGGTACGCTTGCAGCCGCACCCAGCTGGCGCGCAACGGATGGGCTCAACCCGGTCAACATTATCCCCACGAACCGCCGGATTGTTACCAGCCATGCGGATACCGGTGACGGGGTACCGTTCCGATTCAATTCGCTGGCGCCTTCTCAGCAGCTCATGATGAATCAGAATGAGGTTGACTACATCCGAGGTGAACGCAACTTCGAGAACCAGAATGGTGGTCAGTTTCGAGAACGCCCTCTGTTGAATGGTTTGTTGGGTGACATCGTGAACTCAAGCCCGGTCTTTGTCGGTACTCCGCGAGCGATCAATCGGGATCAGGCACCGTATCCGACCAACGATCTATACTCGGAATTCATCGCCAGTGCATTCTCCCGGGAGCCGGTGGTCTATGTGGGCGCCAATGATGGCATCATGCATGGATTCAACGCCACTACCGGTTTCGAAGTATACGGTTACGTGCCCAACAAGATCATCGATACCAATCAGCAGTATCACAATGATCTGGAGGATTTTACCTCGCCGTTTTATCAGCATAAGTACTATGTCGATCTGACTCCGAGTTTGAACGACGTTTACATGAGCCCGAGCCGCAGTGTGACCGGCAAGGAATGGATCACCCTGATGATCGGCGGCCTCGGCGGTGGTGGTAAGGGCTTCTTCGCGCTGAACGTGACAGACCCCGGTGTCCAGTACACTTCGGAAGCAAATGCGGCCAACTCGGTGCTCTGGGAGTTCACCGATGAAGACGATACCTACCCGGTAGACGCCGTGGGTAATCCGCTTGGTGGCGGTGCTCTGCAGGATCCGGATGGCAGGCCGGTGAAAGATCTGGGTATGGCGCTGTCACAGCCAAACATCGTGATGAGCAATGTCTCCGACGGTGGTCTGCCCGCTGAGAAAGAATGGGTCGCTGTTTTTGGTAACGGGATCAACTCGACCGCGGGTATAGCCAAGCTCTTTGTGTTGTTTGTCGATAAGGGCCTTGATGGTTGGGATCCCGGCGACTTCGTGAAAATCGACACGGGCGTCGGCGTAGCTATGGCCCCTGGCCTTCAGGCCGGTTATCCGAACGGAATCGGCAACTCCACTTCGGTGGACGTGGATCTGAATGGCACGGTGGACTGGGTGTATGCCGGTGACCGGCTGGGCAATCTCTATCGATTCGATCTGTCCGATTCCAATCCGTCCAACTGGACGTCGACGCGTCTGTTTACCGCTAACTACGACGACGGTAGCGGCACGCCGACGATTCAGCCGATCATGTCGAAGCCGGTGGTCAGCAAGCACCCGACCGAAGACGGTTTCCTGATTACCTTCGGAACCGGCAGTCATGTGGCGCGTGAGGACGGACGATCGCGGGACATTCAGTCCATCTACACGATCTGGGATCGTGGCGAAACAAACCCTGCCACTGCACAGGCCAATTCCAAGTCCTTGCGGCTGGTAGAGCAGGTGATGACCAACGTGGTCGATGACTCGACTTCGCCGCCGATGACCAGAAGAATCCTGACCAGCAATCAGGTGGACTATGTGTCCGAAAGCGGTGTACCGGGGACCTACGGCTGGTATATCG
>QIDL01000510.1 GCA_003228415.1 Gammaproteobacteria bacterium
AACCGGGTGCGGATGTTCTTAACCAGCGTCGCGGCAGACCTGGCTGAGGAATTGCTGGCGGACACCTGGGTCGAGATCATTGCGCCTCGGCAAAGCGCTCGAACCAGGCCAACACGTGCTGGACCTTGGCGATGAGGTGACTTGGCCGAGCCGCAATACCGTGCGATGCATCCGGAATTCTGACCAGCGCGGTTTCTACCTCATTGATCTTGAGCGCCTGATAAAACTGCTCTGCCTCGGAGATGGGTGTGCGGTGGTCCGACTCTCCGGTCATCAGCATGGTTGGCGTCGTTACCCGGTCGACAAAGTGCAGGGGCGATCGGGCCAGATAGCTCTCGGGATCTTCCCATGGGGGTTTGTCGAACCAGTAGCGCTGAAAGTAGATGTAACTGTCTGCGGTCAACACAAATGAATACCAGTTGATCACCGGCTTCACGCTGACCGCCGCCCGAAAGCGGTCGCTGTGAGTGATGATCCAGGCGGTGAGGATGCCGCCACCACTGCCCCCGGTGACGAAGAGCCGCTGTTCGTCGGCGATGCCTTCTTCGACGGCATAGTCGACGGCCGACATCAGGTCGTCGAAGTCGCCCCCTGGATAGGCGTGATGAATCTGGTTGGCGAAGTCCTCGCCGTAGCCGGTGCTGCCTCGGGGATTGACGTAGATCACCACGTAACCGGCGGCCGCATAGAGCTGCACTTCGGTGGAAAAGTGCGGACCATAGGCGCTGAAGGGCCCGCCGTGAATCTCGAGGATCAACGGATAAGAAAGGCCGGCTTCGAAACCCGGTGGTGTTGCGATCCAGGCTTCGATTTCGCGACCGTCGAGGCGCGAAGGAAAGCGTACCGTTGCCACCGAAGCCAGCGCCCGATGATCCAGCAGGTCTGCGTTCAATGCCGTCAGCAAATGTGTCTTTCCCGCGCGAATCACCGCCAGTTCTGCAGGTCTCCCGGGTGCGCTTTGCGTATACGCGATGGTGTTTTTTGCCAGGTGAAAACTACCGCCGGAATAAGGTCGGCTCACGGCGGTGCCGCCGAGATCATTGGCCAGGATTCTGATGCGGCCGTTACGGTCCACCCGCACGATCCTGCCCAGGCCACTCTCATCGTATTGGACGTAGATCGAGCGGGAGTCTGCCGAGAAGATGGGCGAACCGACGCTACGATCCAATTCGTTCGTCAGCGAGCGGGTTTCGCCGGAGGCGATTTCCCGAAGATACAGGCGCCGATTCTCATACCCTCGATGTGCGTCGTCGAATCCTGTGTAGGCGAGGAAACGGCCGTCAGGTGAAACGACCGGTTGCGCGTCGGGACCGTAGCGATCGGTGAGCTGTGTTATCTCTCCTGTCGATATGTCTATCTGATGAAGGTCGGAATTCACCGGTTGGTATTCCCAGTCTGCGTTTCGGTTGGCGGAGACGATGATCGAGTTCGCATCCCTGCCCCAGCCGAAGGCTCGGTGATGAAAGTCACCCTGGGTGATCTGTCGTGGCGATCCGCCTTCGGCCGGGATGACATAGATATGATTGAATCCCGGTTTCAGATATCCCTGGCCGTCCGCTCGATACTGCACGGCGTCATAGACTTTGAATGGGGGAGCCCATTTTGCTCCTTCCGGTGGCGTCGGCCCCTTGACCAGGGGCGCCGATGGCTGGGATTTGAACATACCGAAGGCGAGCCACTGGCCGTCCGGAGAAAACTGCAGATTGCTGGGATCCTCGGTGAGTCGGGTGATGTGCGCGGTGCGATTCTCGGCGATCCAGTGCATGAAAACTTCGACCCCGCCTGCCTCGTCCACGCTGGACAGAAATGCCACCCGATCGCCGCTGGGAGACCATCGCGGGCTGCTCCCGGCGCGGTCGGTGAGAGGTCGGTGATGCTTGCCGTCGGCGTCGATCAGCCAGATGCGGCTCACCCGGCGATCGGTCATCACGTCGAAACCATTGCGGGTATAGGCAATGGTACCCCCGTCAGGAGATACCCGGGGATCGGTGACCCATTCGAGTTCGAAGACATCGAGGGGTGAAAATGTGGCGGCCCGAGACACATGAGCAACAGTGAGCAGAGCGGCAACAGTGAGCGGCAGAAAAACGCCAGGGATCGCTCCGAGGGTGGTCTTGAGGGTCCTGTTCATGTGCAATCTCCGTATCGGGCTTCGAGTTGATACCATGGTTGCGAAGCCATGGGAATCGAGAATCCAGTTTGGGACGTTTCATCACTCATCTCGAGTGCTCGCTTACCGGTGAGCACTATCCGGCGGGGGAGATTCACGGCTTGTCCGACGCGGGACGGCCGCTGTTGGTGCGTTACGATCTCGAGGCGTTGGCCAGATCCGTTGATCGGCAGGCGCTGGCCCGGCGCAGTGGCGGCATCTGGCGCTTCAGTGAGTTTCTACCGGTTCGGCAGCAGGCCAACGAGCTGGATCTGGGTGAGGTGATCACGCCGCTGATACGTCTCAGCGAGTTCGAATCGGCCGGAGAGCTCTGGGTGAAAGATGAAGGTCGGCTTCCGACCGGATCCTTCAAGGCGAGGGGTCTGGGCGTGGCGGTGTCCATGGCCAGAGAGCTCGGGCTCCACCATCTGGCCATGCCGACCAATGGTAACGCGGGTGCTGCGCTTGCCGCCTACTGCACTCGGGCAGGTCTCGAGGCCACGGTCTTCTGCCCGGCCGATACGCCGGAGATCAATATTCGCGAAACGGCCATGCTGGGTGCACGGGTCTATCGGGTCGATGGGCTGATCAACGATTGTGGCCGTATTGTCGGGGAACTGGCCGCAGAGCGGGGTTGGTTCGATCTGTCGACCTTGAAGGAGCCGTATCGGATCGAAGGTAAGAAGACCATGGGGCTGGAGCTGGCGGAACAGTTCGGATGGTCGTTACCCGATGCGATTTTTTACCCCACCGGTGGTGGTACCGGTCTCATTGGCATGTGGAAAGCATTTCAAGAGCTCGAAGCCATCGGCTGGTTGGGTGACGAGCCAGTGAAAAAGCCGAAGATGTTCGCGGTTCAGGCAGAAGGTTGTGCGCCTATCGTCAAAGCCTTCGAAGAAGGTGCCGAGTTTGCAGAGTTCTGGCCGGACGCACGGACCGTGGCTGCCGGTATTCGGGTGCCGGCCGCCGTGGGTGATTTTTTGATTCTGCGAGCCGTCCGTGAATCTCGCGGGTCGGCATTGTCGGTGAGTGATGCCGAGATACTCGACGCCCAGCGGCAGGTGGCCGGGGAATGCGGAACGTTATTGTGCCCCGAAGGTGCGGCCACCTTCGCGGGTTGGCAGCACGCACTCGAGCTGGGTCTAGTGGGCGCGGGTGATCGAGTCGTACTCTTCAACTGCGCCACAGGCCTGAAATATCCGCTGGTGGATACCAGCGAGGCTTATACCAGCCAGGCTCCCTAGCCTTTGGCTACCCGAGCCATGCGATCAAAAACCTGCGCCAGCACTGGTTCCGGGTGGGTCAGGCTCATCCGCACATAGGTTGCCGCGCTGGGTCCGAAGCCTCGGCCCGGAATTGTCGACAGGCCGGCTTCATCCAGGAGGCGGCGGGCAAAGTCGGCACCGTCATTACAGATCTGGCTGGCGTCCACCATCATGAACATCCCGCCCTGGGGCATAAAGTAAGCGAGCCGTGGAATACCATCGAGCCTGGCTGCCGCGTAGTCTCGTCGGCGCCGATATTCTTCACGCATGGCCGCCACATCATCGCTGTCATTGGCCAGCGCATAGGCGGCGCCGTCCTGGACGAACTGGCAGACACCGAACAGGGCCGCGCTGGAAAACCGCGCCAGTTGGACCGCCAGCTCCGGAGGCGCCGCCGCCCAGCCCAGCCGCCAGCCACTCATGGCATGGGATTTGGACAGACCATCGATCACCACCAGGTTGCTGGGGTCACCGGCGTGACGCAGCAGCGACCAATGTGGC
>QIDL01000317.1 GCA_003228415.1 Gammaproteobacteria bacterium
GTCCCACTTCCAGCTATCACCTCGACGGCAACTCGACCGAACCACACCTGCCGTATTGCGGATGGCGCCTGTTTGAAAAGAAGCCCAGAGATGCTGCGGATTCAGAGCGTCTACCACCGCGGTAGCACCACCGCTGTGATCACTATCGTCATGACTCAGTATCAGTCCGTTCAGCGGACGCCAACCACGGCTCAAATAGCTCGGCACCACCACCACCTCGCCCAGATCGAATCCCGATGGGTAGGCGGGTCCGACATCGAAAATCAAGCGGTGCCAGCGAGTGTCGATGAGAATGGCGCTGCCTTGCCCGACGTCCAGCGCCGAGACATGAAACTCTCCAAACCGTGGAGACTGATCCTGCGGGATGAGGAGCCCTAACCACAGAACGCCAACGCCTAACCGCCAACCGGTTCCCACGGCCAGCAGCAGTGCGCAGACCCCAAGAGCCAGCAATATCGATCCGGGCATCCCACGGCTTGCAACGGATACCGGAGAAAACGAAGCGGCGTAACGGACCACCCACATGAGCCACTCGAGACCCTGGTCAGCAACCTGCAGCAACCATTGCGCAGCCTCTGGTGCCCACCAGAAACAGAGACCGACAAGCATCACCAGCGGCAGAACCAGAAACATCAAAAAAGGGACTACGACGAGGTTCGCCACCGGGCCCAGCAGCGGGATCGCACCCTGAGTCAATGCCAGCAACGGAGACAAAGCTATCAACAGCACCCACTGTGTTTTGACAAAAGCCAGCAAACCGGCCCCCCATCGGGAATCTGCCTGGTGCATGGGTACGAAATATCCCAGCAACGCGGCTACCGCGGTAAAGGAAAGCCAGAACCCCTGCTGGTGAACTACCAGCGGATTCAGCAGCAGCACGGCGCACAACACCAGAGAAAAGGTCTGCAGCCGCGAGACCCGCCAGCCTGATGTCAGAGCCAACAGCAGAACGGTGCTCATCATCCAGGCACGCAGTGCCGGTGTCTCGCCGCCGGTGAACACCACATAGCACGCACTTCCGACAATTGCCGCGCCACTGGCAATTCGGCGCGCTCCGAAATAGTTCAGCAGCGGCGGACAGAGTCGGGCCAGCCACATCCCGGAGAAGAACAGCAATCCTGTGACTATGCCGACATGGAGGCCGGACACCACCACCAGATGAATAGTCCCGCTGTCACGAAGCCAGCGCCATTGATCACTGCTGATGGCGGAATCATCACCGACGAGGAGAGCCAGCACCAGGGGCGCATGTCGCAGCTGCTGTTTTTTGATCCAGGCCTTGAGTTTGTCTCTACCGCTACTGAGCGACGCGCGGGTCCCATTTGAAAGCAACGTTCCAGAGCTGATATAGCCTGTACCGTGGAAACCCTGACCCAGCAACCAGCGTTCGTAATCAAAACCACCCGGGTTTCGATAACCCCAGGAGGGTCGCAGCTTCCCATCGACATGCCACCGCTGCCCGCTTCTCAATTCGGGCGGGTCATACCAGGTGAGGCGAACTACGTGGTGACCTAAACCCGGGCATTGCGGATCTTCGAAGTCCAGCTCCACGCGACCGCGAAACCGGGCACTCGACCTGGCCCTGCCGTTCGAGGGCTGCTCCAGTGGATCGTCCAGAACAAGGACTGTGAATGAGTGCGGCCGGGCATCTGCACACTCCGGAATCTGCTCGGCCAGAACCAGCCCGATGCGCAGCACACCGTACCCATAGCCGCAAACAAACAGGAATAGGCAAAGCACGTGAAGGCGTGATGGTGCACGCAGGCAATGCCCTCGAATCCGGCGGTTTATGACTTGATAACCTACGATTGCTGCCGGGATGAGTAAGCAGATGACTCCGACTTCCCATCTCGAGACGGGGTAGGCAAATGGAAGAGCCAGCAGGCAGACGCCGACGGCGAACCCGAACAGACAATGCTGCATGGGCTAACCTGGCCCGAAACGCAGTCTTCGGGGGCTCATCGCTTGTGTGCTCTGCTGGAGATCGGGTGCATAATTCCCAGATGCCGAGAAAGCTGCTTCGACGGTATCTGCCGAACCCCAGCCAGGTCATTGAGAATCCTGCCTTGAGGCCTGTGGGTAAGTGGCTCAAAAACCCTGAAATCTGGCACCTGCATCGGCGTTCGGTGTCCGGTGCTGTTTTTATCGGCCTGTTTTGCGGCTTTCTACCCATCCCATTTCAAATGCTCGTCGCTGCGGTGCTGGCGATCGCGTCTCGCAGCAACCTGCCTGTGTCGGTCGCGCTGGTCTGGATCACCAACCCGCTCACCATGGCGCCAATCTTCTATTTCACCTATCGACTGGGTGCCTGGCTGCTGAACATGGAAGTGGAGGTCGATAGCATCGAGCTCAGTTGGGAGTGGCTGACGAGCAACCTGGGAAACATCGGCTATCCGTTGATGTTCGGTTCGCTGGTATGTGGTTGGGTAGCCGGAGTCAGTGGTTTCGTTCTTGTCAGAGTCAGCTGGCGCCTGCACGTCCTGAGCCGCTGGCGCGCACGTAAGTCGCGGCGAATGCCGAAGCAGTCGCTCTAGAAGACTACGCGGATTCAGCCGTGCAGCCCCTCAATCGGATTCAGTGCGGCCGCGCGTCTGGCCGGCAACCAGGCGGACAGCAAGCACAACCCCCCCGACAACAACCCGATCAGCCACAAGTCGGCTGATCGAATGAGCACCGGTACCTCTGTGAAATAGGTACCGTCGAGCAGACCAAATCCGAACCAGTCCTTCATCAGCGCAACGATTTCGGTTATCCAGAACGAAACCACGGTGCCAAGGATCAACCCCAGAATGATACCGACACCGGAAATGACTACTCCCTGGAAGAGGAATGCCTGAACAATGGTCGCATCCTGAGCACCCATGGTGCGAAGAATGGCAATGTCCGACCGCTTGTCGGTCACCACCATCATCTGACCCGAAACGATGTTGAATGCAGCCACCGCAACGACCATGAGAAGGATCAGAAACATGAGCACTTTTTCCAGCCGTACGGCCTGAAACAACTCACCAAAACTCGCCGCCCAGCTTTCCACCTCCAGCTCGGGAAAAGTGTTGGAAATTCGCGCAGCCACCCCCTCAGCAAGCAACGGATTAGTCAATGTCAGCCGAACGCCTGCGATCCCTACCGCCGATAGATTCTTAAGGGGGAAATCCAGCAGATCCATCACCACCAGACTGTAATCCAGGTCGGCACCGATCTCGAAGGTGCCGACCAGTCGATAGGGTTGTATGCGGGGCTGCAGACCGGAGGGGCTTGGCTCCGAGACGATCAGCACGACAGAATCCCCTGGCAACAATCCTAGATGAGTTGCCAGCGGTGCACCGAGAATGATCTCCTTACCCTCACCTTCAAGGTCTGCCAGAGCACCATGAATCATGTGCAACCTGATCCCTTGAAGCGCTCGCCCGTCTTGCGGATCGATCCCGTATATGGATACCGGATTGACGGCACCGTTCCGGGTCACCATGCCCGCGCCGAGAAAAAAGTCGTACGCGTTGTCAACTTCCTCGAATTCAAGGATGGCGCCGATGCGGGAGTCAGATGCATCGAGACCTGGTAACAGCACGTGCGGGACAGTGCCAAGTATCCGATCTTTGAGTTCCGCATCAAAGCCATTCATCACCGAGAGCACGACCGTGAGCACCAACACACCCAGAGCCAGTCCGACAAGGGATACCCAGGTGATGAAAGCGGCAAACTGTTTTCTTCGAGTCCCCAGGTAGCGTAGCGCCAGCGACCAGGCCACCGACGAGGATCCGGCACCGGCGAGGCTGCTCATTCGATTGCACCATCGATGAGCGAGAGCGTCCGGTGCACCCCATCCAGCATGGCTGCATCGTGAGTGACGATAACGAAGCTGGTACCGCTTTCGTCAGACAGTTCGCAAATAAACCGGAACACCTG
>QIDL01000255.1 GCA_003228415.1 Gammaproteobacteria bacterium
AGATGATCGAGGTGCGGAACCTGCCATCGATCTCGTCAACCGCACTGCCTTGATCGATATAGAAGGCATTGTAGCCGCCGACACCACCGGCGCCGTAGGCGTGCCTGCCGTCACCGCCGAGTTGAGGAGCCCCACGATCCGGGTCGCTGTCCGTGGCGGCCGCTGCGAGCATTGCCGCGGTTTGCGCAGCGATGGCGTCTGCTTCCGCTCTGGTCATGAACTGCTTGTCACCGAATTCCTTCGCTCGATTCAGTGGGGTCAGCGATCCACCGTCATAGAAACCGTTGAGATCCGGATGACCGGAGGCGGTGCGACTGATTTCGAAGCCTTCATCGGCACGGATCGGTGCGCTGATCAGATAGAGCAAGAGGCCGGCCCATGGCAGGGCGGTTGTGAGGATTCGACTGAGCATTGTGACTTCCCCTGGAGGTTATGTGGCCCAGCTCTGTCCTCTCTCCAATGTCTCGCTTGTCTGGGGCTCTGTGTGAGTTGCTATTGTATTACGTGCGGTCTGTGTGTGCGCGGGCTGAATGTATCCCTGCCGTCTAGATCTGCCACCTGCCGGTTTCGGCGACGCTGTTTCGGTAGGCGGGCAGGCAGTACCAGAACAACAACCCCGCTGCGGGATAAAACAGGACATTCACCGTGGCAATGGAGTAGTGCAGTAGATGATCACCCTGATAGACAAAGTCCGTGAACGCCGCCAACACGCTGGTACCGACAGCCATGCCGAGGATATTAGTCACGAAGATGTATATGGCGGTCAGCTGGCCGCGTATCTGATTGGGACTGATTACCACAAGGGATACCGCTAGAACCCCCATATACGAACCACCCAGTAACACGGCTGGCCACAGAATAAACAGCGTGAGTTGCACGCTTCCGGCTAGCGGCGCGTAAACGGCCGGTGCCGTGGCCAACAGAGCGGTGATGAAAATCGTGCGAACGTAGGCATCGGTGAAGCCTCGCTGTTTGAGCCTGTTGGCAAACCAGGCGCCGAGCATTACACCGAGGCTGCCTGCGGTCAGAATGACGGTGCCGTAGTAGGTACCCGCTGCACTTTTAGACAGGCCGTAGTTGCGATACAGAAACTCCGGATACCAGGCGGCGTTGCCATAACCGGCCATGGCCATCATCGATGAGCCGAGAAACAATGACAGGTAAACGCGTTTCCGCTGCCAGATGAACCGGAACACCGCAGATATGGGTAGTTGACCATTGTTCAGCGCCGTCGGTTCGAGCACGTCTTTTCGAGAGGGTTCCCTGATGCTGAGCAGCAACAGACTGAGCGCCAGGCCGGGCGCGCCGACGCAGATCATGGTGGCCTGCCAGGGTTTCACGCCACCGATCAGCGGTATCTGGACGATACCCAGCCGGTCGAAGTAGTCGAACAGAATCCCGCCGATGACCAGGGCAAGCCCGCCGCCGACGTGCACCCCCAGCTTGTAAAACGACATGGCGTAACCCACATGACTCGGACGAAAGCTGTCGAGGATCATTGAGTAGGCCGGTGGTGCAAGTCCGGCCTCGCCGGCGCCTACGCCCATGCGGGCGATGAACAACTGGCTGAAGTTTTGGGTCAGCCCGCAGGCCATTGTCACCAGGCTCCAGAAAAATACCGAGCCAGAAATGATCAGACGACGGGAATAGCGGTCGGCCAGGCGCCCGAGCGGTAATCCTGCAATGCTGTACAGCAAGGCGAAAGCAGCCCCTTGCAGCAGGCTGAATTGAAAATCCGTGATACCGAAGTCTTCACGAATAGGCCCGACCAGCAGGGCCAGGATCTGCCGATCGATGAATGAGAAGATATAGGCGATAAACAGCAACGTGAGCGCGTACGTCGCAGAACCCAGCGCTGGATAGCCTTCGCCGTCGGATACGGATTGTAACTGCGAGTCCGGTTTCGCCGCGGCCATATTTCCCCCGGTAGCCTGCCCCATGAATAGTATCGTAATGATCTTTCGCTGGTTGCGCTAAAACTCATTGGATCTGGAGAATGCTAGACTGAAGCCGGATTCAGAAAAGAAAACAAGGAGCGGTCCCGGGATGAATGGTGCGGAAAGCATGTTGAAGACGCTGATCAACAATGGCGTCGAGGTTTGTTTCACGAATCCCGGTACATCCGAAATGCACATGGTGTCAGCCATCGGCGCCTCTCAGGAGATGCGCTCGATACTTTGTCTGTTCGAGGGTAACTGCTCGGGTGCGGCGGATGGTTATGCGCGCATGGCAGGCAAGTCGGCCTGCACGCTGTTTCATCTCGGACCCGGGCTCTCCAATGCTTCGGCGAACCTGCACAATGCCAGGAAGGCGCATTCCGCGGTGATCAATCTGGTCGGCGATCACGCCACCTACCACAAAAAGTTCGATGCCCCGCTCAATTCCGATGTAATCGGGTTGGCTGCGCCGGTCTCGCACTGGGTACGTACCGCGAAGGATGCTCCGAGCCTGCCTGCCGATGTCGCGGAAGCGGTGGTTGCTGCCAATGTCCGCCCCGGTCAGATTGCCACGCTCATCGTTCCGGCCGATTGCGCCTGGGATGAGTCTGTGCAGCCGGTCGATAAGCAGCCTCTCGAGGAAGCGCCTGAGGTGGCTTCCGCCGCGGTGACCACGGCGGCGGAGATGCTGGGTAACGGCGAGCCGACGGTGGTGCTGATGTCCAACATGGCGCTCAGTGAACGGGGGCTGGAACTGGCCGATCTCATCTCCCAGAAATCCGGGGCGCGCATATTCTGTGATACCTTCATCCCTCGTTTGCCGAGAGGTAAAGGTCGCGCGCAGATTGAACGGCTTGGCTACTTTGCCGAGCAGGCGACCGAACAACTCGCAGGTGCCCGGCAGCTCATCATGGTAGGCACCAAGGCGCCGGTGAGCTTCTTTGCCTATCCCGGCAAGGCCAGCGAGTTTTCTCCCGAAGGGACCGTGCTCCACACTCTGGCCGAGTCCGGCGAAGATGCCGAACAGGCGCTCGAACGTCTAGCGGACGCAATCGATGTCGGTGGTCTTGTGCCGCGCAGACAACTACTGGAAAAGCCCGGCTTCGATTCGGGAGAGTTGACCCCGGTGAGTATCGGCAGGGCGGTGGCCGAGCTGATGCCGGTGGACGCAATCGTTGTCGACGAAGGTGCGACCGCCGGCGGGGCCTGCTTCCCCATCAGCGCTGGTGCGGAACCCCACGACTGGTTGACGCTGACAGGCGGTTCGATCGGTTTCGGCCTGCCAACGGCGATCGGCGCCGCAGTTGCCTGCCCGGATCGCAAGGTGCTGTGTCTGCATGGTGATGGCGGCGCGATGTATACCATTCAATCGTTGTGGACCATGGCTCGGGAGAATCTGGATGTCTGCATCGTGATCCTGGCCAACCGGAAGTATCAGATTCTGCAGATTGAACTGGCTCGAGTAGGCGCGCAGACCATGAACAAGAAGACCCTGGACATGATGGATCTATCCAATCCGGATCTGGATTTCGTGAAGATGTCTGAAGGCATGGGGGTCAAAGCGGATCGAGCGACGACGGCGGATGAGTTCAACGAGTTGTTACGCCAGGCCATGAACGAGCAGGGCCCGCGACTGATTGAGGCGATGCTGCCGTGATGGTTTGAGCGGGTAGGGGGATACTGATCCCAGTCTTGCGAATGCAGGCTGGTGCTGCGCACAACCCTTATCAATACAGTAAAGTACAGGCTTCCTTCGATGACCCATGACGTAATTCTTGCTGATGCACGAGGAGGCGGCATGAGGTCCACCGTCATCGGCAGCATGCTCCTTCTGCACTTTCTTTGCGGTTGCTCAACACCTCTACAGACGGGCTATCTATCTGACTACGAGCATCTAGAAAGGGGCGAATTCCTGGAGGGGGTATATGCCGACCAGAAGGCAATCTCATCCATTAAATTCAGCGCCG
>QIDL01000140.1 GCA_003228415.1 Gammaproteobacteria bacterium
CAGACCATAATAAGGCTCTTGCCGCTGCCCTGAGTGTGCCAGATGATGCCGCCCTCACGGCGCTTCACGTGCGTCTGCGCAGCTTGCACGCTGAAATACTGGTTATGGCGGCATGTTTTCTTGATCCCCGCATCAAAGACGATAAAGTCGTGCACGATTTCGAGCAGCCGTTCCTTGCCACAGAACTGGCCCAATTCCATCAGCAGCGGGTTGTCGCCGGCGGCCGCTAACATGTCGGATGATGCGTTGGTTTCCTTCCAGCGCAGCCAGTACTTCTCCGGCGTCTCGATCACGCCGTAGCGAAGCCCTTCGGTGTCGTTGCCCGCCATCACGAGCTGCACCGTGGCGTAAAACGCCCGGATGAACTCTTTTTTCTGGCTGTCGAGGTTCTGGCGGATGCCCTCAGTCACCGATACGGTGGAGCGCTTCAGTTCAAGCACACCCAGGGCAATGCCGTTCACATAAAGCACAAGGTCGGGCCGCTTGGTGTTCTCTCCAGCGACCGTTACCTCCTCGGCAATGGCGAAGTCGTTGTTGTCAGGATTCGCCCAGTCGATGAGCCAGACGGTGATGATCTGCTCTCCCACATCCGGCTTGACCTTAACGCCGTAGCGGAGCAAGCTGTACACCTCCTGGTTGGCATCGTAGAGCGTTTTGCTACCGCCGAGTGCCAAAGCTTTGCCCAGCTCGAACAGCACCTTTCCGATAATCTTATCGCTGTGACCCTGGCGTGTCAGCCAGTCGGTAAGCAACCCCTCTTCGACGTTGCTGTTGTCTTCGCGATCCTTCCAATAACCAAGGTAGGTATAGTCGAGTGCGTCCCGGAAGAAGACGACCACGCGCTGTTGGGTGAGGATCTCCCGCTGACCGACAGTGGTCATGCCGTTGACTCCGCGCGCGCTTGTTGCAACACTTTCAAGGTTCGGCCCCGCTGGTCTTTCCAGGCACGTCTGCCGTTGGCGCTGCCACCGACCAGTACACCGGCAGCGGTGGATGGTGAGGTAAAGCGAAAGTCCTGAGTGAAGACCAGGCCATTGCTTTCGGCGACCAGCACGCCGCGCTCCTGCAGTTGCTTGCGCAGATCTCGCAGATAGTCATGAATCGACGCCACTTCGCTGGCTCGGGCAACCGAGTCCTTGAGCACCACGAAGCCATCTGCCACCTCCCGGCCCTGCGCGTCAGCACCTCGCTCGAGAAGAAACAGTTCCGGTGACTCCCCTCCCGTACCGGGGACAAGCGTACGCTCCTTGCTCGCGGCTGCTTCAAAGGCGTCGATGCCGAGCAGCGGGAAGATCAACAGCATCTCGGCCAGAAACCATTCCGCATCCGCCTTGTCCGCTTCCGATAGGGGCGGCGAGGCAGGCTGAGTAGTGTTTTCCAACTCCCATTGATTGGCATCCTTGGCCAGGCGCACCAGCCGCGCTTCCAGATATCGCACGTGAGCTTTGTTCAAGCCCTCGTTAGTGCTGGTAAAGGCCACCAGGTGGGTCCAGAATTCCTTGCCGGCAACATGCTGCCGGAGCCGGTCACGCAACAAATCCGCCTCACCAATATACACCCGTGGCGCACCGTCCTCACTTAGCCCGGTGAGCACGTAGATGCCGGGCTGGCTCAATTCCTCACGCGCCAAGGCACGATCAAGCTGCGACCGGCTGGCCACCACCGCCCGCCCGGTCCAGTTGGACTTTTCGACGATGCGTAACCCTTCCGGCACGCCATCAGCCAGAAAGATGCGAATTGAGGTCGGCCTCGGTTCGTGCGTGCTCATGCGGCCACCTCCGGCTTCACCAACCGTACCCGGCCGGTGAGGAGCTGTTGTATCATGCCCTGCTTGATTGCACGGGTCTTGTCCCGTCGCTTTTCTAGCGCGGTGATCTCGGTATCCATGTCGGAGAGGAAGGAAGCGATGGCTCGTTGCTCATCTATTGGGGGGAGTTTGATTGGTGCATCAAGCAATGTGGTGTTCTCAAAATTGACTTGGCTTTCGGCCATTCCGGTGGTGCGTTGATCAAGGAATAACTGCGTCTCTCTGGCTTGCAATGCAGCTGCTAGGATAAGGGGGACAACCCTGTTGAGGTCCAGACGTAAGCCAATCATCTTGCCCGATACGATGACTCGATCCGGGACATGGTCCACCCACACCGCAATGCCTACACGATGTCTGGGACCAGCCTTAGTGATGATTACGTCTCGAGCATTCACCTTCAAGTGATCCTGGCCCCAGAACGTGCGAGGGAGGACCTTATGTTTTCGCCAGTCCCAACCGTTCTCAATGGTTGCAGCGGTGGTTTTTAGGACTCCCCATTCCTCACTACCATCGATATTCCTCTCCTCACACGTTGGGCTTGGGCCACAGAAGTATCTTGTAATTACGTTCTTCACTTGCGTAGTCTCCCATTCCCCGCTGAAGCCCGGCAATCGAGTTCTGCCGGTGAGGAGTTGCTGCATGGCGGCCTGCTTGATGTCTTTCTTCTTGGCGATTAACACCTCCAACGCCCCGAGTAACCTGTCCACATCCGACAACACTTCAGAGATGGCGCGTTGTTCGGCGCAATCAGGAGGAAATCCAATCTGAAGTCGTTTAAGCACCTCTTGATTGATATTCGTGTTCGCACTGACCGTGCTATTCGCAATGACTCGTTTTCGGAAGTTTTCCTCCCAAAAACAATGCTCGCTAAACTCGGGGGTAAGTTCGCCGCGGCTTCTATAGCGAATAAGGAAGCCACTGAAAACCGTATTGGGAAGGGTCTCCAAAATCAGCGCAGTCAACCCTACACCTGTCGGTTTAACGGACGAGCGAACAAACAAAACATCACCGGCCTGCAAATCGTAGAGCTTCCTCTCCGTTGGTGTGGAATTAATTAAGCCAAAGGTACTTGTCTCAGGCGAGACTTTGGGAACTCCAAAAACATCCATGAGGTTCACGAACGGGAACCCATGGCCAAAGTTCTCTTTTGGCATATTGATACCGTTTTTAAATTTCCCAATCTCTCCCAGCGAAGCTACAAGCCAATCCTCCGGAATCACCCCTACCTCTGTCCACTTATAGCCCGGCGTAAGTTCCTCCATCGGCGCGGTGGGCGCGGATAAGCGCACGCTGTCCACTGTCACCTGTCCATTATCTATTCCGCGCCTACCCATTCCACACAAACCCCATCTGCTTCAGGTGTCCCTCGACCTTGGCGCTGAGCGCCTCGACCTCCTGCTCCAGCGCTGGCAGTGGCTGCACGTAACGCTCATCCAGTTCCTTAACTCGTACGGCGAGTTGTTGCGTCAGCCGTTGTACCTCGCCTTGGATAGCTGCCTGAATGCTGGCGAACCACTTATACTCAACGACAAGCGTAATGATCTCGTCCTCGGTGAGTTTGGAGTAGTGGGTCAGCACCTGTTTGTCTAACGCAGCCTGTGCCTCCTTGACGGCCTTGCCTGCCTCGGAGTCGGCTTCGATTAGTGTTAGACAGTACGTGAGAGCAGCTTGTTCCTCGTCACTCTCCAACTCGCCCTTAATGGTCTTGAGGCGATCTTTCACGCCGCCCTTGGTGACCTTGCCCTTGTCGTTTGTGGCATCCACCAGCAGTCCCTCATCACCAATGTGTTCTTCGACGAACTCCTCCAGTTCGTGGCCAGCGGACTCCTGCTTGGTCTGTAGCGCCTCGATGGCACCCTCCTCGGCGGCAAAATAGCTTGCCACGATCAGGCCAGGGGGGACCAAGTCCATCTTGTATTTCTTGCGCTTGATGGTCAGGTCCGGCCTTTCTTTGATCTTCTTTTGCTTATCTTCGATGATCCCACGCGGTCTCGTAGCCTCCATCCAACCGTCCGCGGCAATGAGGTAGACATCGTCCTGCATTACTTCGGCCCAATAGTCCATCAGCCGTTGGTACACATCATAAC
>QIDL01000592.1 GCA_003228415.1 Gammaproteobacteria bacterium
GCTCCGGAAATCGATTGATCAGAGAGACCGTGAGGCGGGCAAGATCCCACGCCGATGTCTGATGCCCTTCCATCGGCAGTCCCGTGGCATTTACGAACTGGCTCGCGTTCATGCCAAGCAAGGCCGCCTGTTGATTCATCATCGCGGCAAAAGCCTCTTCGCTGCCGGCAATGTGTTCTGCCACCGCAACACTCGCATCGTTGCCGCTCTGGATGACGATGCCTTTCAGCAGATCCTCGAGCGGCACACTGGTGCCTTCCCGCACAAACATCCGAGATCCCGGGGTCTGCCAGGCCTTGACGCTGATCGGCACCTCGTCACTGAGCTTGATGCGACCCGCTTCGAGTTCCGCCGCCGCCAGATAGGAGGTCATGATCTTGGTGAGACTGGCCGGGGGCAGCGGCTCATTGGCGTTGTGTTCCACCAGTACGTCTCCGGTGTCGGCATCGATGAGCAGGTAAGAACTCGCTGCAACCTGTGGCGGAGGCGGGATGATGGGGGCCGTTGCCGCCCCGGCAGAGACTGTCAGAACCAGCGCCAGAGCGCCGAAAAATGCCACGATCCGTTGCTGCATGCTATCCCTCTGATTCGCGCTCGAGTTGGTCAACGGCGCAGTTTACACCAGCGCCTCGGTAACCGGGGGCGGCTTCCAGCGCCCTGTCCCGCAGAACAGGACTAATGAGGCAGGATGATGGCGGTGCCATAGTCGGCCGCGCTGATGACACCCTGGAGTCGTTCCGCTTCGGTTCGACCCTTCACAGGTCCGAGTCGCACCCGATAGAGAGGTTCTCCGGATACCCTGACCACAAATGTCGGCCGACCGGTCAGACTTTCCAGCGCCTCCTTCAGCTTATCCGCCCGCTCCAGGTCGCTGAAAGCACCGGCCTGCAGCACAAAGCCTTTTCGTTCCGGAACCGCCTCTACTCTGACCCGGGCAGTACCCCGTGCCGCAAAGCCGAGCTTAACGGCCGCAGCATAGGAGAGGTCGATGATCCGGTCTTCATGAAAGGGTCCACGATCGTTGATACGGACTACCGTTGTGCGCCCGTTCTCCAGATTGGTGACCTTCACATAGGTCGGGATCGGCAGCGACCGGTGTGCTGCCGTCAGCTGGTACATATCGAATGGTTCACCGCTGGATGTCGTTCGACCATGAAACTTGCGGCCATACCAGGAGGCATTTCCGGATTTTCGATAGCCCTGGGCGGTGCCAATGACACGGTAGGTTTTCCCGCGAACGGTATAGCTCTGCGGATTGCCGCGCGCGCTCCGCCGCTCATGACGCACCTCCGGGTCGGGCAGATCTGCCAGGCCCGCCGGAATCACTCCAGGTGGACCATCCTGCATTTCCGGCGCCCGGTGCGAAGGTGGGTGCGACTGACAGCCGCTAAGGGTCACGGTCACGAATACCATCGTCATGAATACCTTCGTCATGAATACCACAGTCATGACCAGGCGGGTGCTCATTCGACTGCTGAAAGCTCCTGTGTTCGACGCGAAACAATCGCCTGGCTCAACTGATGCACCGCCAAGGCATAGAGGCGGCTGCGGTTATAGCGAGTGATGACGTGGAAATTGTTGAGCCCAAGCCAGAATTCCGGACCGCTTTCCAGCTCCATGCGGTAAAGGCCGGCTTTCTCATCCGGAGCCAGATCGGCGACATTCACCCCCAACTGGCTCAGCTCACCCACGGTACGCTTCAGATTCAGCGACTCGTTGGCAAGATCCGCTGCCCGGTCTCCCGCGACTTCCACCTGCAGCGCCACCGGCGAGTTCGGCTGCCAGCCATGCTGATAGAAGTAATTCGCCACACTGCCGATCGCGTCCGACTCGTTGCTCCAGATGTCGCGCAGACCGTCATTATCGAAATCCACGGCGTAAGCCCTGTAACTCGATGGGATGAATTGACCGTAGCCCATGGCGCCCGCGTAGGAACCCTTGAACCAGAGCGGATCGCGGCCCTCTTCGCGACTGAGGAGCAGATATTCGGTCAGCTCTTTTCTAAAAAATGACGAGCGCGGTGGGTAGTCGAAAGCCAATGTCGTCAAGGCATCCAGCACCCGATAGTTTCCGGCAATCCGGCCGTACCTTGTCTCCACCCCGATGATGGCCACGATGTACTCCGGTGCAACGCCGTACCGATCCTCAGCCTCTATCAGTGCCGCTTCGTTGTCGGCCCAGAATTCCAGTCCCTGACTGATGCGAGGCTCTTTGAGAAAGATCTTCCGATACTCGTACCACTTCAGGGAGCGTTCTGCGGGTCGGGCGATCGCATCCAGAACTGTCTGCTGGCGTTCGGCACGGCCGAACAGCGCCAGAAGATACTGCTCGGTGAATCCGTGTTCTGACACCAGCTCACCGATGTATTCCTGCACGTCTCCACGGGCCGCGTAGTCAGCGTGGGCAGAGCCATACAAGCCCAGCGAGGTCAGCCCTAACAGGACAGCAATTCTCATTGTCATAATCAGTTTTTCAATCAATCTGTACCGGAACCGTCCTACCAGCTTCGTTGCGTCCCCAATGCCATGATCACGCCGAAGCTGCCCATCAGTGTAATAGCCGAAGTGCCTCCATAGCTGACCAACGGCAGGGGTACCCCCACCACCGGTAACAAACCGCTGACCATGGCCATGTTTACGAAGACATAGACAAAAAACGTCAGCGTCAGCGCCCCCGCCAACAACCTGCCAAACGTGTTCTGCGCGCGCGTGGCAAGCACCAGACCTCTGGCAACTACCGCCAGGTAGAGCACCAGCAATATGAGTAAGCCCACCAACCCCAGCTCCTCTCCCACCACGGCAACGATGAAATCGGTCTGGCTTTCCGGGAGAAAATCGAGATGGCTCTGAGTGCCTTGGAACAGCCCTTTACCGTATAGACCGCCCGAACCGATGGCCGTGGTGGATTGAATGATGTTCCAGCCCGCACCCAGAGGGTCACTATCGGGATCGAACAAGGTCAGAATGCGCTGGCGTTGATAATCCTGCAGGGTGTACCAGAGTCCGGGCGCCGCCATAGCACCAGCGAGAAACGCAAATCCGATCCAGCGCCAACGGAGACCCGCAAGCACCACCACCAGGAGTCCTGCACCGGCCACCAGAATACCGGTGCCCAGATCCGGCTGCATCACGATGAAGGCGGCCGGAAACGCGATGATTCCCAATGCCATGGCCAGGTCCCTAATTCGTGGTGGCAGCGGCCGGTCATGAAAATACCAGGCAACCATCATGGGTACAGCAACCTTCATGATCTCAGAAGGCTGGAAACGGACAACACCTGGGATTTCCAGCCATCGCTGCGATCCTTTTACCCGTACGCCTGTCAGCAGTACCACAATAAGCAGGGCCACGCCCAGACCATAAAGGAATGGTGCCCAACGCAGATAGAAGCCAGGATCGAGCTGTGCCGCGATCAACAACACAGCCAACGCCAGACCGATTCGTAAAATCTGATTGGTGAAGATCGCCATATCCTGATTCACCGCAGAATAGAGGATAACCAATCCATATCCGACAATGGCGATCAGCGTCAGCAGCAACAACGGGTCCAGGTGAATTTTCACCAGCCGTTCACGGGCCGAATAGCCGAACCCGGGCGGCATCGTGCGGACAAAGTCCCGATTACTCATGGCCGCTCTGCGTCATCGCAACATCCAACTGCGGCAACAGGTAGGCATCGATCACCTCGCGCGCCACCGGGCCTGCTACGGAACTGCCACCGCCGCCGTTCTCCACCAGAACGGCAAGCGCAATGACCGGCTGGTCCGCTGGTGCGAAAGCGATGAACCACGCATGTTTTCGGTTGTACTCGTCGAGTTCCTCTTCGTCATACTCCTCGCCTTGTTTTATTTCCACCACCTGGGTAGTGCCGGACTTACCCGC
>QIDL01000027.1 GCA_003228415.1 Gammaproteobacteria bacterium
AGATGGTCGCGCTGTTCAACGGTTCTGGCGGTATTGCGAGCCTGTTCGTAGGCTGGGCGGCCCTCTACGCCACAGGCAACTCCACCTTCACTATCGTTACCATACTGCTGTCGATCCTGATTGGCGGAGTGACTTTCTCCGGCAGCATTATCGCCTGGGGCAAGCTCTCAGAGGTGATGGCCAGCCGCGCCATCGTCTTTGGCGCCCAGCGAATCGTCAACGCGCTGATTCTGATCGCGTTGATTTACTGCGGGGTGATGTTTGCCCTGGAGCCGACGCTGAATTCACCCTACTTCTTCGCCGTGGTCGGGCTCTCTCTCGTTTTTGGCGTGATGGTGGTGATTCCCATTGGTGGCGCGGACATGCCGGTGGTGATCTCGCTTCTGAACAGTTATTCCGGCCTGGCTGCCTGTGCGGCGGGTTTTGCCATCAATAACATCATTCTCATTGTCGCCGGTTCGCTGGTGGGCGCGGCGGGCATGATTCTCACCAACATCATGTGCAAGGCCATGAACCGTTCGCTGGCCAATGTGCTCTTCTCCGGGTTTGGTGCCGTGAAGACGGCGACCAAGGTGGAAGGGGAGGTAAAGCCGATCGTCGCGGAAGATGCCTATCTCATTCTGGAAGCCGCTTCGTCGGTGACCTTCGTGCCAGGTTATGGGATGGCTGTGGCCCAGGCGCAACACGTGGTGCGTGAACTCGGTGAGCTTCTGGAGGCCAACGGCGCGGAAGTCACTTTTGCCGTCCATCCGGTGGCAGGGCGTATGCCTGGGCATATGAACGTGCTGCTGGCCGAGGCGAACGTGCCTTACGATCAGCTTGTCGAGATGGACGACATCAATCCACGCATCGACAAGATCGATGTGGCGGTGGTGATTGGTGCCAACGATGTGGTGAATCCGGCTGCCCGGGAAGATGAGAACAGCCCCATCTATGGGATGCCGATCATCAACGTTGACCACGCCCGAACGGTATTTGTCCTCAAGCGCTCCATGGCCTCAGGCTTTTCAGGGGTGGATAATCCGCTGTTCTTCGGGGAAAACACTCGCATGCTGTTTGGCGATGCGAAAGTATCCATCTCTGCTGTGATCGGGGAATTCAAAGGATAACCCGAGATGTGGCGGCGATTCCGCGTCTGGTTGAATCGCGCTGACCCACTGGAAGAAACCTGGTCTGGAATAGGACGAGTCTGGCGCCATAGCGCCTGGGTTCTAATCGTGCTGGTCGGCCTCATCCTGGCAGTTCAGTCTGCCACGGGTATCTACGGGTGGTTGGGGACCGCGGCCATTCTTGGTCTGTTGCTGGCTGCCTGCCTGGGCGTCTGGCTCGCTCTTATTCTACAGTCCTGGTTGCCTTCCGGTGTGCGAGGCGGGTTGCTGCTGCTTGTGGTGCCACTCGTGCCGGTGGCGCTTTTTGCGCCGCTGATGCTGGCGGCTCTATACGTCATGCTGGCTCTGACACTGGCCCTGACGACGGCTGGTTTCCTGCGCTATCGACGGGGGTTGAAAACCTCCGGGTCGGTCATGTTGACCGTCGGCGGATTGTCACTTCTGTTGTCCCTTTTTGCCTTCGCGATCACGGGTTGGGAGACAGAAGCTCCATCAGGCTGGTCGCCGATTAAAAGTGAACGGCTGCAACTGCAGAGTCCGGCCGAGCCTGGTGCCTACAATGTTGTGGAGATGAGTTACGGATCCGGCAACGACCGCCATCGGGTCGAGTATGCCTCTGAGGCCGACTGGGTCTCCAACACGGTCGATGGCTCGAAATTGCTCGAAGGCTGGGATGGTCCTGCCGGTTGGGCCCGCACAGGCTATTGGGGATTCGACCCCTCCGCTTTGCCGGTACAGGGTCGAGTCTGGCTGCCGGAGGGTGATGGTCCGTTTCCACTGGTGCTGATCGTGCACGGCAACCACGAGATGGGAGATTTTTCGGACCGGGGCTACGGCTATCTCGGAAGCCACTTCGCGTCTCGTGGCTTCATTACCGTATCGGTCGATGAGAATTTCCTGAACTCCTCCATGCTGGATTTTCTGGGCGGCCTGAAAGGTGGTCTGAAAGAGGAGTCCGACGCCCGGGGCTGGATGTTGCTGCAACACCTTGCGCAATGGCGACGCTGGACCGCCGATTCGTCTCATCCCATGTCTGGTAAGGCCGACCTCGAGCGAGTGGTGCTGATTGGCCACAGCCGTGGCGGCGAAGCGGTATCCGAAGCGGCACTGTTCAACCGTCTGCCCCGCTATCCGGACGATGGCACGCTGACATTCGATTTCGACTTCGGTATCCGCGGCATCATCGCGATCGCACCCGTGGATCACCAGTACCACCCGCGCGATCGAGATACCGAACTCGAGGACACGAACTTCCTCGTCATCCACGGTAGTCATGACTCGGATGTGGACGCCTTCGCAGGGACCGCGATGTATTCGCGGTTACGGTTCGAGTCCTGCGAAGACTGCTTCAAATCCAGCTTCTATCTGGTGGGTGCCAACCACGGGCAATTCAACACCGGTTGGGGGCGTTATGACACCGGATTGCCCGCGGCGAAGATGTTGAACGTGCAACCTTTGATGGATCCGGCGGCACAGCGCGATGTCGCGCGGATCCTGTTCACAGCTTTTCTGGAAACGGTGTTGCACGAACGCCGGGAGTACCGTCCTTTTCTTGCCCGCCCGGAGTCAGGGGCTCATTGGTTTCCTGAGGGGGTGACATATCTCAGCAACTACGCTGACGCCAGGCAGATCGAGCTGGCGGATTTCGAAGAAGACGCCGATCTGCTGTCAGCGGGCGAGAGTGTTGAGAGCGTGGTGGGGCGTGGCTTGTCTCTCTGGAAAGAAGCGGAAGTGCCACTCAAGTGGCGCGATGCAGACTCGGCCGCCGTGTTGCTTGGCTGGGGCGGTGAGGATGCGGGCGAACCGCCGGTCTTCGAAATTAACCTGTTGGCGGGTGGGCTGGCGGTCGCACCGGATATGACACTGTCGTTTTCCGCGGCGATGGCCACAGATGCACCGGAAGGCGTAGAGGAATTCGAAGTTCCGGAGTCCCTGGATTTCGAAGTGGAACTTCTCGATACCGACGATCGTTCTGCCAGGGTTGTGTTGTCCACGCGTCGGCTCCTCTATCCTCAGGTGGACCCTGTGCTCTACAAATTGGAAGCATTGAGCGGTAGTGAGAGTTCTGAAGCCACTTTTCAGCGCTATGTATTTCGTTTCAGCGAGTGGCAGGAGGTGAATCCCGAGTTAAACATCACCGCGCTCAAAGCACTGCGTTTTGTGTTTCCGGCTCAGGTGCCGGCCAGCGTGTGGTTGGATGATATCGCTATTTCACCGGACGGCTACTGACACATTGCCGAACGTATGACTGGAGACGAGTTCTGAGCGTTTCTGTGGTCAGACCGCTGAGGCCGAAGGTTTCCCAGGGTGGGTAGGGCTCGATATCCGGCAGCACGCCGAGGGCGTCGTCGAGATCCCAGTAGGGGTCGTGGTGGTATTGAGGATTATCGGTCTGGTAGGCACTCAAGAACTGGTCCGCTACCGATGCGCCGTACATCAAAGCCAGATTGAGACGGCAATGCGCCACGTCCACTCCCGCTGGCCCCATACAGGCATTGATCCAGTCCACGATTCCGCAGATAGCGCCGTCTTCCCACAGCACATTGACCGGGTGGTAGTCGCGATGAATGAAGACGGGATCGAAATCGGGTTGAACTGAAGCGACTGTCTGCGCGGTATCCCAGAGAGAGGCATCCGTCCACCACACCGGAGGCGCTTGTCCTCTCACATCGTTCCAGGATTCATATGGATACTTCACGGAGACGGATGATCGATGGATTTCGGCCAATCGTGCGGCCAACTCCTGCAACCAGTCGCCGTTCGGTTTTGCC
>QIDL01000297.1 GCA_003228415.1 Gammaproteobacteria bacterium
GTTAATCCATTCATGCGCGTCACTAATTAGATGACGAGGCATTTGGCTACCTTAAGAGAGTCATAGTTACTCCCGCCGTTTACCCGCGCTTCAGTGAATCTCTCCACATTGACATTCAGAGCACTGGGCAGAAATCACATTGCGTCAACATCTGTTAAGACCATCGCAATGCTTTGTTTTAATTAAACAGTCGGGTTCCCCTTGTCCGTACCAGTTCTGAGTTGATTTTTCCTCGTAGGGCAGTGCACAGCGGCCGAAGCCACCACTCCCGAGCACGGCGCCAAGCCGCTACCAAAGGTCCGCCGCAGTCCCGCACCGAAATGCAGGTCCGCAGTAGTCCCTCAGCTGCAGCAAGGTTTCGCAGCAAGGGCCACCCTACCAAATCCTCAGAGCCAGTCCTTTTCCCGAAGTTACGGACCTATTTTGCCGACTTCCCTTACCTACATTATCCCAATTGTCTATAGGTTTCGAACCTAGGAGACCTGATGCGGTTATGGGTACGACCAGACGTGAGAATAATTCCTTCCCGTTGATTTTCAAGGGCCTTCCGTAGGACACCGAAGCAGCGCAAAGATTGCGCGCCTCTTCCCCAACACTGCACCACCTCTCCGGGCAAACCGATTCCGTGGTATGTGTGGGTTAAACAGAACAGATAACTCTGCTCGGGCCTACAGCCGACGTCTCAACGGTCATTTGCGTTACCGCGCTAATATCCACTGTCTGGCGCCGGAATTTTAACCGGCTTCCCTTTCGAAGAGCGGCGCGACCTACAAAGGCAATCGCGCCCATCCTTACGGAGTTACCCCTTCTCTTAGGATCGGCTCACCCGCGTCGCAATGCGCTTCGCGCGGAACCCTTCTCCACTTCAGACTTCAAGATTCTCACTTGAATATTTGCTACTAACACCAAGATCTGCACTAGCGACCGTTCCACGTGGGCTCACGCCACACGCTTCGTCACAATCGCCACGTCCTCCTACTCGTTGGCGCGTAATAATTTGCACCAACGGCTGAGCTTCGGCAGGTCGCTTGAGCGCCATCCATTTTCAGGGCTAATTCATTCGGCAGGTGAGTTGTGACACACTCCTTAGCGGATTTCGACTTCCATGACCACCGTCCTGCTGTCTTCATGAATCAACACCTTTTATGGGATCTAGAATGAGCGACCATTTAGGCGCCTTAGCTCACGCGTCCGGTTCATCCCGCATCGCCAGTTCTGCTTACCAAAAATGGCCCACTAAAAATTCACATTCGATACCCCGGGTTCAATTAAGTAACCCTAGGGATCTCGCCCATTTAAAGTTTGAGAATAGGTCGGGAACATTGCGTCCCCAAAACCTCTAATCATTAGCTTTACCAGACGAAACTGTATAAGAATTTCAGCTATCCTGGGGGAAACTTCGGAGGAAACCAGCTACAAGATAGTTCGATTGGTCTTTCGCCCCTATACCCAAGTCAGACGAACGATTTGCACGTCAGTATCGCTACGAGCCTCCACCAAGGTTTCCCCTGGCTTCACCCTGCTCAGGCATAGTTCACCATCTTTCGGGTCCGAACGGATATGCTCTGCCTCGAAGCCGGCTAGCTCAAAGAGTACCGGCCCGGACGGTATTGCAGCCGACACACGAGGTGCCAGCGTCATACCTCAGCAGCGCCAATTCGCTGCCTTCACTTTCATTACGCCTCCGGGCATGCCATGCCCTACGACTCGCACATACGTTCGACTCCTTGGTCCGTGTTTCAAGACGGGTCATATCGATAAAGCACCTCCAGGATCTCGAGTCTGCTGATACGCACCTGCGACAGGGACGCCTCTCCCGAAGGAGCGACGAACGATCACAGGGCAGCACGTGCACTAAAAGTGCGCAGACTGACAATTCCTCGATCCAGACCGAAGAGTACGACTAGCACGCTATAACACATTGATCGACGCGCGAGGCGAAGCAATGCTACCTTCGTGCCCAAGCCCTTCTTCTTCGGTCCAAACCGACCCTGGCGCCAGACGTCAGACCATGAACTCGGCATCACCGCTTCTCACAGCACGAGGCGCTTTGCCCTACGTACTGCATCCACGGGAACCGCATGATCCGACACGGCGTCTCCATCGATACGCTTAACCTCATGCCGGTTTCAGGTACTATTTGACTCTCTCTTCAGAGTACTTTTCATCTTTCCCTCACGGTACTTGTTCGCTATCGGTCTCCTGAGAATATTTAGCTTTAGATGGAGCATACCACCCACTTAGCACACCATTCCCAAGGTGCACGACTCTAAGGACAAGGGACGAAACGGACTGACAGCTCGGACCAAGAACGGGGCTCTCACCCTCTCTGGCGCGTTGTTCCAAACGACTTAGATCCGGCGTCAATCACTGACCACTTGCCTCCAGGCTACAACGCAACAGACCCGACGGGCCGTTGCTTACCAACCTGAGCTATTCCCGCTTCAGTCGCCCTTACTGAGGGAATCCTAGTTAGTTTCTTTTCCTGCGCTTAGTTATATGCTTAAATTCAGCGCGTTACCTTACCTCATCTCAGGCCCAAGAATTAAGTTGACGACTGCCCACTGCGCTCTCGCGCAGCTCGCAGCTGTCACTGTAATGCCGGACTTCGGTACCAGGGATACACGTTCCAGAGTTCTCTGAATGGAATGCGTCCTACCACAAGGCTCACAAGGCACGACACTCTGTAGTTGAACGGAACATTTAGCGTGGCTCTACCAACCGAAGTCGGGAACCCCATGCTACCGTGCAAGAGTGCAGTGTTTGGAGCAGTGCTTCAAGTGGAAACATCCCGAAAACTTGTGAAGTTCACGAGGACGGATCACAGGGCCCTACCGTTGTTCCTTCACCGGAGAGGGAGGCGCAGAAGCGCACCCCACACACGGCAATCTCCAAGCACGTGGCTTGACATAGATGGAACAGGCACTGAAAGAGGTATGGTCCCAGGGTTTCCCAGGACCGCAATGTGCGTTCAAGAACCTGATGATTTACAAAGCCTTGCAATTCACATTGAATATCGCAATTCGCTACGCTCTTCATCGTTTCAGGAGCCGAGACATCCACCGACAAGAGTTGTCTCTTGTTATTTTTCGAGTGATGTAAACTCGGTTTGTATTTAGCCGTAAAACCGCTAGTACTGAGCTACAGACGACATCGACGAGCGATAATCGGAGTGTAAATAGGGGGTTGTTGGCGACGTGCCGCAGCACGCCTCCACACGCTTTCACAGAGTGAGTGTTGTTTTAACGATGTTGTAATGATCCTGCCGCTGGTTCACCAACGGCAACCTTGTTACGACTTCTTCTTCCTCTAAACGCCTTGGCTTGCGACCGTTCCCAGCGTTTGGATGCAAAGCAGAGCCAAACACCAGTCCGCGGGAGCTCACCGGAGCGTTCAATCGGTAGAAGCGACGGGCGGTGTGTACAAAGGGCAGGGACGTAATCAACGCAAGTTGATGACTTGCACTTACTAGGCATTCCTCGTTCACGACGAAAAATTGCAATCGTCGATCCCAATCACGGTGACCTTTGACAAGATTACCCGGGCCTGTCGACCAAGGATAGTACTCGTTGCGGTCACCAGTGTAGCACGCGCGCGGCCCAGAACATCTAAGGGCATCACAGACCTGTTATTGCCTCAAACTTCCTCACGGGTTCGAAAATAAAACCGCCGGTAGTCCCTCTAAGAAGTCGAACGGCATCAAGGACGCCACCACTAGCACAAGGCTAATGTCAACTAATTAGTAGGCTGAGGTCTCGTTCGTTATCGGAATTAACCAGACAAATCACTCCACCAACTAAGAACGGCCATGCACCACCACCCATAGAATCAAGAAAGAACTTCAATCTGTCAATCCTCGCTATGTCTGGACCTGGT
>QIDL01000239.1 GCA_003228415.1 Gammaproteobacteria bacterium
CCCGAGTATGGGTGGCGGACCAACGAGCCCCACCTGCCACCGAAGGCCATGTGCTGTTCAGGTGTGAGGCTCTGGCCTGGGAATACCAGCACATGATATTGGCAGAACAATTCGTTCAGCCGCGGCCAGCTGGCATCGTCCGCCGTGCTGACATCGAAATCTTCAATGATCGCGCCGAGCGGCGCGGACAGTCGTGTGACCTGCATTGCGTCGTCTCCCGATCTCTCTACGGTTCAATCGTCAGCGGATCTTTGGCGCTGAGTCGTGCTGCCCGGCGTTCCAGCCGTTCGCGCAAGCGCGCATGCCGCTCTGGAGTGAGGGGGTATGACCAGATCAACTTCATGGCCAGGCCATAGAAAACCACCGGCCCCAGGCAATACACCAACCGCAGCGACAGTACACCCGCATCGGTACTGGCCGCCACGCCTCCGGCAGGGTCGAAGCCCAGCAGACCGACGATGTTCAGCGAAACGCCGGTGCCGAAGGCGATGGCGATCTTTTCGGTGAAGCCGAGAAAGGCAAAATAGGTTCCGGCGCGGCGCCCGCCACTGCGAGCCGCGTCCACATCCACCACGTCCGCCAGCATCGCCACCGGCAGAAACTGCAGGCCGCCGAAGCAGAAGCCTTTGACGACGAAGAGCAGGAAAAAGGCCAGATAGTCTCCGTAGTCGAGCAGCAGATTGGCGGCGCTGACACAGGCCACGGTAATCAGGGTGAACATGAAGGCTCGGTGTTTGCCGATTTTTCGACCGAGCCAGAGCCAGAAGGGAATCGCCCCCAGACCGGCAATGAAATAGAAGAAGTAGGCGGCGCCGATGGTGGGTACGCCGACGATATCGCGGATGAAGAACAGCGACACGGCGTTTCTGAACGATTCGCCGAAATACACCAGCAGTGCGATCAACAGCACCCGCACCATCGGACCGTTCTTCATCACCAGCTTCAGACCTTCCTTGAAGGAGGGTCGAGTTTCGATGGTGGATGGGGGCGGTTCTTTGACCAGCGTCAGCACGATTGCCGCACACATCGGCAGCACCAGGATGATGGCCCAGGCGAGACCCTCGAGAACGGGCCCGGTCAGGGTGGCGCGATCCACCACGGTCTTTTCCCGGAAGTCGCCGCTGAACGCGCCGATGGCATCGCTCCACAGGGTCGTGAACACCTCCGAGACGCCGCTGCCGCCGTCGGCTCGGATCTCGATGATCATGGGTACCGCGGCCGCCATCATCAGGCCGATCAGCACATAGATCTCCCGCGCCGCCGTGACCCGGCTGCGCTGGTGGTAGTCGGGTGACAACTCGGCACCCCAGGCGCGGTGAGGCAGCCCGATCATGGTGCTGCCGAGGAAGAAGATGCTGAGCCAGATCAGAAAATAGGGTAGGCCCACACCGGCATCCGGAATGAACAGCTTGTAGACGCCCAGCATCATTACCGGCGGGCCGATCAGCAGCCAGGGTCGACGGCGGCCGATGCGGGTATGCCAGCGATCGGAAATCTCGCCCATGATCGGGTCGGTGAACACATCGGTCAGACGTGCCAGCATGAGGATGGTGCCCACCATTGCCAGGCTGATACCCAGGCCACCGGAGTAGTGGGCGGGAATCCAGATGGCCAGTGGATAGCCGATAACCGCGAGCGGCATCCCCAGCGTGCCGTGTGCGTAAATGGTGGTCTTCGATAATTCTCCGGCCAAGCCTGATCCCTCCTGTTCCCCGAACGTTCCCCGAAAGCTGACTTGAGTTAGTGCAAGGCACTAGCTTACCTGACATTATCGGCGGCTGACGAGTCGAAACCCTTTGGCGAATTCTGGTGTTCAACCAACCATGCGGATGATCGCGACCGAATACGGCAAGTTTCTGAATCCAGAAATCACCGCCGATGGCAAAGCTCGGGCGACGGTTGCACTCATGCGCCTCGAGACGCTGTGGCTCAACACCGGGACCCTGTGCAATCTGACCTGCGATAACTGCTATATCGAATCCAGCCCCTCGAACGACCGTCTGGTCTACCTCACCCGAGCCGAGGTGGCTGAATATCTGCGAGAGATCGAGGCAGAGGCTTTTCCTGTTCAGGAAATCGGCATTACCGGCGGTGAGCCTTTCATGAACCCCGATATTCTCGGAATACTCGAAGATTGTCTGTCGAGCGGTTACACGGTGCTGATGCTGACCAACGCAATGCGACCGATGATGAAGTGCCGGGATGGATTGCTGGCGCTCAAAGCCCGCTGGAGCGATCGGCTGACGATCCGGGTATCGATCGATCACTTCGATCCAGTGCGCTTTGAGTCGGAGCGAGGGCAGCGAACCTGGGCTCCAACGATCGAAGGGCTCAAGTGGTTGGTAAATTCCGGCTTTCGGGTGCATGTGGCCGGGCGGAGCCGTTGGGGTGAAGGGGAAGCCGAGCTGAGGTGCGGCTTCGGGGCGTTGTTCGAACGCCTCGATATCGAGATCAATGCATACGATGACGCCGAGCTGGTACTGTTTCCGGAGATGGACGAATCGGTGGACGTGCCGGAAATCACCACCGAGTGCTGGGACGTTCTCGATGTCGACCCGGCCACGATGATGTGTGCATCGGCGCGCATGGTGGTCAAGCGCCGGGGGGCTCTGACGCCGGAAGTGGTGGCCTGCACGTTGTTGCCGTACCAGAGGGGGTTTTCGCTCGGTCGCACTTTGCGAGAGAGCCTCACCACTGTGTCGCTCAACCACCCCCACTGTGCGCAGTTTTGCGTGCTCGGTGGCGGCAGTTGTTCTGGATGACGGGCAGCGGGCGTCAGCCGGGTACGAAAGGCGCCACCGGCCCATTGGAATCACAATAAAACTGCCTTTTTGGGTGTGAACTCGGTCTCAGACTCAATGAGCGGCAGTCGATATCGTGTGAAGCTTTCCGGGTACTCAGGCTGTCTCCGTGAGGAACTCCCAGGCGTACAGATTGTGGGCATTCTGGCTCGTCGTGATGGCGTCGGCTTACGGCTGCTCCACCACCGGACCGATCACTGATTCCAGCCCGATCCCGGCACCCGATCCCATCGCTCAAGCATCCGATGAACCACCCTTCCGCGAGCCTGATGAGCCTGTCCGTCGCGGCAACCACAAGCCGGTTGTGGTGGTCCTGCAAGATCAACACCGCACCTATCAGGAGTTGCTGTACGTATTCTCCGCGGCGCTCGGTCGACCCTACCAGCTACTGAACCTGGCTCATCGCTCCCCGGAGTCAGTGCATCGCAGCATAGCTGCCCTGGCGCCTGTCGAAGTCGTTGCGCTTGGGCATGCCGCCCTCGCCACGACTCATGGAGTAGCGGGGCTGGATGTGGTTTACGCCGGAGTGCTGCAGCCGGGTGAAATGAATCGGGGTGTGGACGCACTGCCGGCGTTCACGAACCAGCTCGAATACTGGTTGACCTTGGACCCCGATATCCGGCGAATCGGCGTTATCGGCAGCCACAGTGTCCAGGATCGGGTCGATAAACTCGCTGTCGCCAGTACCGATCTCGGCATCGTGCTGGAACGGCGCCAGGTCGCCTCCGATAAGGAATTGTTGCTGGCCTTCAGGAGCATGGTGCCGCACATCGATGGTTTTGTTTTCCTGCCGGATGACGAAGTGCTGAGTCCGACCGTGATCGGTCAGGTGATGGGCCACGGCAAACGCAATGGTGTCCGGATGCTTGTTTACAGCCCGCTCATGTTCAACCTGGGCGCCAGTTTGTTCATGCGGGCGGACCCCGTTGCGGTGGCGTCCGAATTGATCGATCTGCTGAATTCGCCGACGAAGACTTCTCTCGACCACAGAACGGTCACACGGATGCGGACAAAGGTACGTGGTGTCGCGCACACTGACCCACGCGACCCGCGCACCGACCCGCGCGATAGTCC
>QIDL01000035.1 GCA_003228415.1 Gammaproteobacteria bacterium
GAGAACTATCCCCACGCTGAATTCGGCTTTTATCTGCTCGCGCATCTATCCAACCGGGACGGCAGCGCCTTCGAGTGTCAGGACTGCCATGTCGATTCGCTCCGGACCTTCGACGACTTCACATGTACCGAATGTCATATGGAGCTTGAGAATGAGGCGATGCTTCAGCATGTGGTCGATTTCACCTTCGAATGCCTGGCCTGCCATAATGGCATTGATAGCTATGGATCGGATTTCGATCATCAATCCACCGAGTATCCCCTGACCGGGCGGCATCTAGAAACCTCCTGCGGAGGCTGTCACCTGGGAGCCACTTCGATTGTGGAGCTTCAAAGCGCGCCGAGTGATTGCTACGCCTGCCACAGCCAGGACGACACGCACGAGGGAAGGTTCACCGAAGATTGCGCCGCCTGTCATTCAACCGAATCCTGGCAGGAGACCACTGTGGACCACGACCGTACCGCGTTCCCGCTGGTGGGTCAGCACCAGGAGACCGCGTGTCTCGAGTGTCATGTCGATGCAGAGTGGTCTGGAATACCGGTCGATTGTGCCGGCTGTCATACAGATGACGACGTCCACAAGGGAAAGCTTGGCACCGACTGCGTCGCTTGCCATACCGCTCAGAGCTGGCAAGACGTCCGCACGGAGGACTTCGACCACAATCTTACGGGCTATCCACTGACCGGTAAGCATGTGGAGATACCAACGTGCGAATCGTGCCATGCCGGTGGCCAATTCGTGAATACCCCCAGGCAATGCGTCGCCTGCCATCGTGAGGACGACGCGCACAATGCGAGATTCGGTATTGACTGCGAGACCTGCCATCGCACGTCAGATTGGAAGGACGCCACTTTCGATCACGATCGGACCGATTTTCGGCTGACCGGCGCCCACGAGAGCCTGCGCTGTGAGAGCTGTCATGCGAACGGCGAATATTCTGGAACGCCCTCCAGCTGCGTCGCGTGCCATGCTCCGGATGATGTACATGCTGGGTCCTTCGGCTCCGACTGCTTGGCCTGCCACTCGACCACGACCTGGCGCGGTGCGGCTTTTGACCACCAGGTCACGGGCTTTTCGTTAACCGGGAAGCATGTATCCGCCTCCTGCGAGAAGTGCCATGGAGGAGGGGTGTATGCCGGCACGCCGACGCGCTGCGTGGACTGCCATGGAGATGACGATGCCCACAACGGATCGTTCGGGTGGGAGTGCGCGGACTGCCACACCACCGAGAAATGGCGCGGTGCGGCCTTTGATCACGCCGGCCAGACCGACTGCCAGAGCTGCCACACCGACGACAAGCCCAAAGACCACTACTCCGGACAGTGCTCCGATTGCCATGACACCAACAGCTGGGGGAACGTCAGCTTCAGCCACAGCTTCCCTCTCAACCACGGCGGGGCAAAGAGCGACTGCGCCACCTGCCATCCCAATTCCTTGAGCGATTACACCTGCTATGAGTGCCACAAGCACGAACCGCAGAAGATGCAGGAAAAGCATGCGGAGAAGGACATCTTTGATCTTTCCGATTGCGCCGCCTGCCATCCCAATGGGAAGAAGGATTAGCTGGCGATCCTGGCCAATAGTCCAGTTTTATCCCATTTTCCGTTGAAGGTCACCGATTCCTCCTGTATGATGGAGATCACTTTATCCGCTGTAGGGGGTCCTATCTGCGGGGGTACTATTGAAGCGCTTTGCGAGCCGCCGGGCAATCTACGTCCAACGGCGGTTTTTTGTCTCCTTCATCGCCCTTCTCTTCGCTTTCTCGATAGCTGTCCCCGCGCTCGCTGAATTCCTCGGACCCGACCGCACCACCTCGCAGTTTGTCACCGTTCGTGATCCGGACAACGATGTCTGGACCCTAACCCACGTGGATCCGCTGGACGGTTTCGCGGACGTGTGCCTCATCGTCCACACTTGCGACCAACATCCTGGGGTCTCGTTCTATTCGAGCCCGGGTGTTTGTGGCTGGGTGGCGGACAACTCGGGCTGCTCGATGGCCTATAAGACTGAAGAACAAACCATAACGCTGGCAGAAGCCACAATTGGCGATGATCTTCAGAACTGCAATCCGAACAATGGGTGGTGCACAACATTGCCTATGCTCCATCTCACCGCCAACGAACCCCTTCCGGGCGAAGTAATCACCATCATCGAAGGCACCCGCAACGGAGAAACCTTCGCGTGTACCAGCGATACGTGCGACGTGCCGCTCGTCGAAGGCGGCAACAGCCTTAGTTTCTGGGCATTGTCGAGCTATGGAGATGGCTCGCAGATGGGAAATCTCTCGGCTCAGGTTGACACCGTTCCGCCGGCGTCCGCATTCGGTAGCCCTCCGGAAGGTAGTTCGGTGTGGGTCTCCGGCGTGCTGAACATGAGCGGCTCCAGCTCGGACGCCAGCTCTGGCGTAGCGAGCGCCGAGATCTCGCTCAACGGCGGCGGCAGCTGGCAGGCCCTGGCCGGGGGCAGTTGGAGCTACAGCTGGGACACGAGCGGCGTGCCAGACGGGAGCTATTCGGTGCTGGTGCGGGCTCGCGACGTGGCTGGCCACCTCGAATCAACCGCTGGCATCACTGTGCACGTCGACCACACGCCGCCTTCGGCGAATCTCCCGAGTGAGTGGCTGATTTGGGAGCCGATCGCCATCGGCGCCTCGGATGGCGGCAGCGGCGTGGATGCAGCTGAGCTGACGATCCACGGTGGCTCGCTCGGCACCCGGAAGTACCAATGGTCGGGGGACAGCCTTCCAGGCGGCTTCGTCTGGGATCGTTTCTTCGGCTCGATCGTTGCTCCGATTGGCAAATACAAAGTGACGCTCGAAGTGTGGGACGCGCTTAGCAACTCGAGTTCTGCAAGTGGAACCGTCGTGATCCCCGCCCCTCCGACTTCCGAGCCGGAGATCACCTCCGCACCCCCCACCGACTCACCGCCAACCAGCACTCCGCATCCTACTGCGACCTCCGGAGCGGCTGGGTTCATCATTGTTTCCACCGCAACTTCTGAGCCCGCTACAGCGAGTTCGAGTTCAGGCTCGGGTGGGGGACCGGCGGCGGCGGCGCTGGATGAATCCTCCTCGCCGGCAAGTTTTTCGGACCCTAACGCTCCATCGCCATCGTCTGGGGCTCCGTCTGGACTACTCTGGGGAAGTGCCGCCCTGACGGCTGCAGCGGCGGCCACCGCTTACGCCCTTTCCCGACGAAAGGCACGTGAGATCGAAATTGAGCGAAGGCGACAGGAGATCGCTGCAGAATCCTCGCCAGCGGCATTTGAAAGCCGGCTGGCGCGGCTTAGATTAGCAGCTTCAGCGGCGATAGCTCCGGCTCGAAATGCGGCTTTAGCGGCACTTGCTGCTGTTGCCGGCGCCGCTAAGGTCACAAAAGATCTATTAGACCAACGCCGGACCGACGTGGTGGAGGGAGTCGGTTACGCAGGGCCGGCCGACTTTCAAGAACCGTCACTGGCTCCGAGCGGAAGGAGCTTTGCAGCCTGGACCACACCGTCCTCTGAGCTCATTGATGCCTACCGAATTGGCACGTTGCATGCGATCACGGATGGCGATCTAACTCGCGGTGCTGCCAGAGGGACTCCGCCGGCAAATTTTGAGCACAGACCCGGTCAACCAACACCAGAAGGCACTCAGGTACCTACTCCAGCTCCTTCGCGGGCTCCACATCCACCAGGCCTTGTACCAGTTGAAGATCTCTCCTTGAGTCCTGCTGTCGTCGCGCTCGTAGGATCCGGCACTAAGCTGGTACGTGGAATCAGTAACGTTGTGATGGCGTCGAATCTTCAATATTCAGCTCTTGATACCGGACTCATCAGCGTCAGCGCGCCTGGTATTCAAGCCGGTGCAAAAGCTGATTTCATAACGAATA
>QIDL01000374.1 GCA_003228415.1 Gammaproteobacteria bacterium
AGCAACGAATACTCATTGGCATTGGTCACCAGCACTCTCTGCCCACTGCCGATATAGGTATCGGCGGTTTCTTCGGTCCAATCGGTGCGCCGTGCGAGCAGGCAATCGGGATCCGCGTCTTCAATGGTCCCGGGATAGCGGGTCGGGATGAAACCCACGGCCTCACCACCATTGGCCCAGGTAAATTTAGCCGACGCCCACACCAGATCCCGCAGATCCTCGGGCGGGCTCAGTTCAACCTTCGCGATGCGATGAAAGGGCACCCAGTAAACGCCTCCGTTGACGATGGTCTCGAGAAAGGGGCCAATTCGACTATCCGCGTCTGCTACCCAATCGAAGGGCTCTCCGTTGATCCTGCCGGAGGGCGTCGGCGCATCCTCGTAAGCCTGCTGCCTGAGCTCTGCGGCGCCATGGAAATTGCCGTTGGCCACCAGCCGAGCGGCTTCCAGTGCCAGCGCGATCCAGCGTTCCGGATCTCCGAATACCAGAGGCTGTCGCTCGCCAGCGAACACCGCCGAGCGGAATACTTCGCAACGCAGGCTCTCACGATAGGCCTGGACCATAGGCAGAGTCTGAGAGTCGAGGTCACCGGCCACATTCAACTGGTTCAGCGCCCGATCCCAGGCGCCCATCACGGACAGCAACTGGAAAAGAAAGACCCTCAGTTTCGCGTCCGCCGGGCTGGCTCGCACTTCGTTCTGAAGTGACTCCAGTGCCCCCGCCAGATCACCCCGCTTGAGTAATTCTTCTGCACTCACCGTTGGTGCCGCTTGGCCGTCATACAGACTGTCTCCCGGGCGGCACCCCGATGCGCTCCACACCACCTGGTGCGGGGCAGTGATTGTGCCGCGATCGATTTGTACCGACTCGTGTACCGACTTGTGTACCGACTTGTGTACCGGAGGCTTTGTTCAGGAAGCGCCTACTTCGGTGCGCCCGGCCACTCATCATGCTTTGGAATATCCCAGTTGTAGGGAATCGCCGGAGCACCGCTACCGTCTGTTTTCTGCTCCGAATACTTCACGCCGACCCGGGCAAAATTCAGCGAGACATTCTCGGTCAGACGGTCTTCCCCACCACTGCCACCGGTGCTGATGGAGGTCACCAGGATATCGTCAAGATTGATGACGATATATTCGAGTGGCTTATCGCCCGCCTTGCGGACAGTCAAGGTGGCCGACTTGATGTGTTTGCCCGTTGTCACCGCCTTCAACAGAACCGGGCTCGCCTTGTCCACATACTTGGTAATCGACAGATCCTGGAAATTTGCTTTTCCCGCGCCTCCACCACCGCCGACGTGCAAGGTACCTCCGTTGCTGACGCCCCAACTCCACGCAAGCACATCAACTTCGCCGCCATGAGTCTTATCCTGGGCTTCTCCCTTGATGCTATCCAACTTGAGAAACATGTCTACAGCCATAGCTCTTCCTTATGTCATGTATTCTTGCTTGTATTCAATTTTTCGATCCGTGTCTATTGCGATCAACTCTCCATCGTCAACCGACCTTTTCCGACGGCAGCTTAGACACCAGCCTGAGGGACACCGTCAATCCTTCCAACTGATAGTGTGGTCTCAAATAGAAGTTCGAGGTGTAGAATCCAGGGTTGGTTTCGTCTTCAGCCACCACGACCTCCGCGGCCGCCAGAGGCTTCTGTGACTTGATCAACTCGCTGGAATTATCGGGATCGCCATCCACATACTGATTGATCCAGTCCTGCAGCCAGCGCTGCATATCGTCCCGCTCTTTGAAGGAGCCGACCTTGTCGCGGACCATGCACTTCAGATAGTGCGCGAAACGACAGCAGGCGAACATATAAGGCAGCCGCGCAGCAAGATTAGCATTGGCCGTTGCGTCCGGGTCATCGTACTCTGCTGGTTTGTTCAATGACTGGGCGCCATAAAACGCCGCAAAGTCAGAGTTTTTCCGGAAGCACAGCGGCATCAGTCCGCTCTTCGCCAGTTCCATCTCGCGGCGGTCGGAAATAGCGATCTCGGTAGGACACTTCATATCCACGCCGCCGTCGTCCGAAGGGAAGGTGTGGACCGGCAGACCTTCTACCGAGCCCCCGGACTCGACGCCACGAATTCGCGTACACCAACCATACTCCTTGAAGGAGCGAGTAATGTTGGTCGCCATGGCATATGCGGAATTCGACCAGCAGTAGCGGCTCGAATCCGCACCTTCGGTATCTTCTTCGAAATCGAATTCCTCGACCGGCTCGGTTTTGGATCCGTAAGGCAGACGCGCCAGAAAGCGCGGCATCGCCAGACCCAGATACTTGGCATCTTCGGAATCGCGAAGCGACCGCCACGCAGCATATTCCGGTGTGGAGAAAATCTTGGCCAGATCTCGCGGATTGGTCAGTTCCTGCCAGGAGTCCATACCCATGAGACTGGGCCCGGCACCGGCGATGAACGGCGAATGACCGGCAGCGGCAATCTGCGACATACCGGACATGATTTCCACGTCCTGAGGGCTGTGATCGAAATGATAATCACCCACCAGGCAGCCGTAGGGTTCTCCGCCCTGGGTGCCGAACTCTTCTTCATAGAGTTTTTTGAACAGGGGACTTTGGTCCCAGGCTGTGCCTTTGTAACGCTTCAGGGTCTTGCCGAGGTCCTTCTTCGAAACGTCCATCACCCGGATCTTCAACTGCTCATCGGTTTCCGTGTTGTTGATCAGATGGTGCAGACCTCTCCAGGAGCCTTCGAGTTGCTGAAATTCTTCGTTGTGCAGAATCAGATTGACCTGCTCGGTCAGCTTGGCATCGATTTCCGCAATGATGGCGTTGATCGTCGCCAGCGCATCGTCCGAAATCAGCGCCTCGCCTTCGAGAACCTGCGCGGCGAGCGTCGAAACGGCTGCCTCCACCTCGGCCTTTGCCCGGTCGGATTTGGGCTTGAACTCTTTTTCCAGCAGCGAAGCAAAATCATCGACCGCCAGCGCTTCGCCGGCCTGGGCTTCCTGTTCGCTTTGTGTGTCGGACATACCGTTACTCCTCCTCGGCGTCTTTCGGCGCCGAAACCAGTGATTGAAGCACAGATTCGTCGTTCAGCGCCTTCGCAATGAGCTCTTCTGCGCCTGCCTTTCCGTCCATGTAGGTCACCAGATTCGAGAGCTGCGTTCTGGCTTGCAGCAGCTTGTTGAGAGCGCCTACTTTGCGGGCGACTGCCGCAGGCGAAAAGTCATCCATACTCTCAAAGGTGATGTCGACGGCCATGTTCCCTTCGCCGGTAAGCGTGTTGGGTACGGTGAATGCGGTCCGTGGTTTCATGGACTTCATTCGGTCATCGAAATTGTCCACGTCTATCTCGAGGAATTTCCGCTCGTCGATCGGAGCAGGAGCCTCCTCAGGCTTACCCGCAAGATCTGCAAGAACACCCATGATGAAGGGAATCTGCTGCTTCTTCTCTGCTCCATAGAGCTCGAGGTCGTACTCGATCTGCACTCTCGGGGCTCTATTTCGTCCGATGAACTTCTGACTGCTTGCCTTAGCCACCTGCTGTTCTCCCTTGAAGATTCACTATCTGGAATCAGTTGTCGAAATGCGCCTGCGCTCCGCACGCACTATCACATTGTCGAATTCAATTGCTCGAGGAACCAGAGGCGCAGACAGACCAGCCACGACAGAGCATGGATGCTCTGACCCGACTTGGCCGCATATGCCCATGCGATTCCCCCTATGATCGTTTTAGACTGTCTATCATGAAAGTCGACACGTTTCTACCCCGAAATTATCTGGATACCCGAGACCCGCGGACTCCGTGTTCATCCCCAGGATTACTCACTGTTGTCGGCTGCGGGCTGTTCATCCGCCGATGCCTGGCCCCATGCACTACCCGAGCCAGCGGAATAAGAG
>QIDL01000292.1 GCA_003228415.1 Gammaproteobacteria bacterium
TATCTGACCGCGGAAGTGGAAACTCTGGACGACAAGGAAGAGTCTCTCGACTACCAGATCTTCGAGACGGTTCGAGATCAGGCGGGTAAGAAAGGGTTCGAGTACCCGGCCTCACCGAGTTACTGACAGAACCTCGCGCTTCCCGATCGCTACTTCAGCGCTAAACCGGGGCCGAACGGCCCCGGTTTTGTGTCTGGTAATTCGGACCTCTCAAGCGGACACTGACAAACGGGAAGTGACTTGAAGCTGGAAGCGCAGCGAGAGGCGGCAGAAGGAGAACCCATATGATCGAAGGCGGCTGCTTCTGCGGAGCGATCCGCTACCAGATCGACGATGGCCAGTACCTGACTGCCAACTGCCACTGCACCATGTGTCGTAAGACCAGCGCAGCGCCGTTCGTTACCTGGCTGGTGGTACCAACGGGTTCGTTTCACTACTCAAAAGGCAAACCGGAGGTTCTGAACTCTTCGGATACCGGAACACGCTACTTCTGTTCCAGGTGTGGCACACCTGTCGCCTGTGTGAACAGTGCACACCCGGACAACATCGACATCACCACCGGCAGCCTGGATGCGCCGGAGGACTATGCACCAACGGTCGCGGTGTTCGAGGATACCAAACTACCTTGGCTGTCGGTGACGGAGATCGAGGAGTCGCCGGCTTGACCCACCCTCCTGTGGCTTACGCTGGATCAGAGAGTCCTGCTTTGTCGCCGACTCAGACGTTGATACGGATGGCTATGACACGGCGTTCATCGGCATATGGGTATCACGTTGACCCGAACAAAGAGCTGTTTTTTCAAGAGCTCCTATGGTGTCATATCTCACCACATAGGCTTCTCGGGCAACGTCGGGAGGTGATGGATGTCACTGTTTACACTGATTTTCAAGCCTGTCTTGAAAAAAGCCGCACGCCATGCGCTGGTTGGCCGCAGGCGGGATAATCTTCATCCTGATAAAAATCGGTTTACGCGAGCCGATGCAGACCAGATTCTCCGGGATGCCTGGCTGTCTTTTGCGCGAATGGAACCGGAGATACCTCCCGAGCCTACCGTCGGGAGCCGGATGGCTGTGCGGTTGGCCGACTTAACCGTCGCGACATTCCAGGTGCTCATGGAAAAGGGGGTGGCGCGCGAGTACGCCATTCAACTGGTGAGTGATATCAACTGGGGCGTATACGGCCGGTCGGTCAAGCCGCCCGGGATTCTGGCAGCGGCTGTGACTCGCGATCGGGTCAGGCGAATGCGAATTGTTGTGAACCTGATGATGGGCGTGTTTCCCTTCAACCCTCCGGGCTACAAAATCGAAAAGCAGTCATCCGATAATGGAGCCGCTTTCGACGTATTTCGCTGTCCGGTTGCCGACCGGATGTCCGCCACGCTCCCGGCGCAGGACGCCAAAGACCTGTGTGTAGCATCCTGGTGCAACCAGGACTATGCCGCCGCCGAGATATGGGGTGGCTGGCTTGAGCGGACCAGTACGCTGGCAGGGGGAGCGGATCGCTGCGACTTTCAAATCCTCGCAAAGGGGTAGTGAGCATTACCAGCAGCACCTTGACCGACCTTGCCGAAACGCTGTCCGCCGGCTCCGGCTCCGGCGCTGATACAGTCGCCTCCTGGGGGAAGACCGAATTCGAAACAACACAGGCGCGCTGGCTGCCCACGGGGGTGCGTGTCACCGATGGGCAGGCATTTACCGTGTTCACCGAAGGAAATCTGGACGTGGGTCTGGGTGTCCCGCTGGAGCCCCGACACCTTTACTGGTATCGAATCGGTGCAGCGGGTTCGCCGCGCAACCTGGCTTCCAATTTCGAAACACTCACAGCGCAAGGCAGCGGTGAGCTGTACCTGACCATCCGCCCCTTCGGATTCTATTGGGACAATCCGACGGGTAGCTATCCTGCAGAGGTCGCCGCTGCCGAAGGTCTGCCGACGAACCTCGCCGCCGTGACCGTTGCCTGGAAAGACGACCCGGAACAAGCGATCGAACAACTCAGCTCACCCGGCAATCTCTCATCCGCGGCGGCCAGCGCCGCCCGTTCAGATCTGCAATCGAAAAAGCAGCTGCCAGAAGGATTCGACCATCTGCATATACTCGGTCGCTCGAATACTTTTTCACAATGGCGAGGTGACGAACGCCACGGCATCCATGCCCAGACAAGCGACGAAGTTGGGATTGTGAAGGTGCCGCTGGATATTCCGCTGACCGACTCCACCTCCATCGAGTTCGACTGGCGCTATCTCTCACTACCGGCACTCGGGCCGGAGACCGAGGTCGGCTTTCACGACTACGTCAGCCTTGCGGTGGAGTTCGACAACGGTCAGGACATTACCTGGTTCTGGTCGGCCAATCTCGAGGCCGGCTTGAGCTTTCGCTGCCCGTTACCCTGGTGGGATACCAGGGAAACTCACATTGTGCTGCAAAGCGGCACCCCGGAATTGGGTAAGTGGTTCAGCCATCAACGTCCCGTCAAGGCGGACTATCTGAACGCCGTCGGCGGCAAGGCTCCGGAACGCATCGTCGGTGTCTGGTTCATCATCAACAGCGTCTTCGGGCGCCAGCAGGCGGAAGCGTACTTTTCGGATGTGGTCATACGTGACGGTGACGAATCGATAGCCATTTTCAAGTAGCAATACCCTGTTACCAGACGCGATTTCGCTCACTTCAGGGGTGAAAACATCAGCAGCGCCTGTTTGCCTACCGGGCGCAGCTTGAGTTCAAGCCCATGCGAGGTACGCTCGGCGTCGACCATCTGAAACCCTTCGGTCGCGAAGTGCAGACCGGACAACCACCAGCCGTTGTCGATCATGCGTGCCTCGCCTTCACCCAGATTGTGAACGCTGACTGTCGTTGTCCCTGGATTCTCCAGATGGACGAAACGTTTCCTGCAGACCGCAATTTCATTTCGGGAAGCCCGACAGCGCATCCAGACAGAAGACCCCTGCCGGGTTGTCCAGCGGGCTCCCGCCACAGGTAACCTGGCGCCTTCGGGTTTTGAACATTCGCGCGCTTCTATGTGCAGACCCGGCTCCCGCCAACCGGTAATACTGCGGCCGCCATGACAGTACGACAACGTGCGCTCTTCGGATGCATCCGCAGATTCCGTTTCCTCATCCGGACCAAGCTTCAATTTCGCGAGCATTGGAAACGCGAATCGCGTCGCATGAAGCGGATCGCTCATCGCTCCGGGCAGCAAAGGCTGTGAACCATGCGCATGCCAGGTCAACCAGGCCCCCAACCATGAGTAGGCGTTATCCAGAAACGAAGCGGAGGTGGTTACCGAGCCAAACAGTTCCGGCAACTCAGGGTGTGCATAACTATTGATGTCATCCATGATCGATCGCTTCAACTCAGAGACACTGTCGTGAAGCCGGCTGGATCGCCGCCACAGACTCAACGCCCATAGTTCCTGAGCAAATGCCGTGGCATTCCCGAAACGGCTCTCTACAAAGTGATCTGATCCCGCCAGCACGATATCGGTCGCCAATCGTTCGCCGCGCCAATCGTCACCGAATTCAATATCCAGCCAGGCTGCAACCATCTTTCCGGAAATGCTGGGAGGTGGTTGGTCAGGGAGCCGAATGGTTCGTTTGATTGCCTTGAGAATTCGCTGGGAGCGGGTTTCACCAAGTAGCTGCGGGTGATCCCGCAGCATCAACGCAAGCAGTGATCCGATCATTTCCCGGGAATCGGGATCCATCACCACCGGCTGATCTCTGGCGGGCATCCATACCAGAGGAAACCCACCGTGGTCCGGATTTCCTTTCTTCACGTTCTGGAGTTTGAGCACACTGTCGATCAGGCGACGAGCCAGTCCGATCTCTGCGTGTCTGGTTTTCCCGGCCGACGC
>QIDL01000482.1 GCA_003228415.1 Gammaproteobacteria bacterium
ATGCCTTTCTGCACGCCGAAGAAGACGATGGTGCCGGTCACAGCCAGACCAACTACCGTCCAGAACAGCATTCCGGGCACATCCGCCATCAAGGTATCGAAACGCGCCGCCGATACCACCGGATCGACGCCCTCAAAACCGCTGGTCACAGCCACGTAGAGGTAATAGAGCACCCAGCCCGACACCACACAGTAGACGACTTCGATGATGAAAGCGGTAAAGAGATTCATCCCGCCTACCCACTGCCAGCCGGTTCCCCGACCTTCTGCGATCGCCACGTTACGCATGGCGGCGATGGGACTCATGCGGCCTTTGCGGCCGATCATGATTTCACCAATCAAGATGGGCGCGCCAATGCAGAACACGCAGATCAGATAGACGATGATGAACGCACCACCACCATTCTCACCGGTAATGTAGGGGAATCGCCAGATGTTGCCTAGACCAACGGCAAAACCGATAGACGCCATCAGAAAACCGAATCTGGAAGACCACTGTTCGTGAGAACCGCTCGCCATCGATTTCATCCCCCTCTCTATTAGCCGCCCTCTTTTTTACAGCCTTTTGAACCAGTTCTGGACAGGGCCAACCTGCTTAGAATCGGGAGAGTTGAAATGGAGTGATATCGTAGGACAACGCTTCTCCCATCGTCTGCTCCGCAACCACCCTGCCCGAAGCGCAAGCCAGCGTCCAACCCAATGCCCCATGGCCGGTGTTCAGAAACAGATTGTCCAGCTTGCAGCCACCGAGAATCGGCCGGCCGTCCGGGCTCATCGGTCGCAAACCCGACCACGCTTCCAATCCCTTGCCTCCGATATCCACTTGCGGGTACACACGACCGAGCAGTCCAATCAGATTGTTGATGCGCTCCTGCCGTATGGTGGTATCAAACCCGGCAAATTCGGCAGTACCTGCAACACGCAGGCTTTTCCCGCCAAGAGGCACGACCACGGCATGCAGAGTATCGTCGACAACGGGCAGTCGGGGTACGTTCTCGCTCACCGGCACAGTGATCGAATACCCTTTGGCCGGTACCAGCGGAATGCCAAGTTTCAATTTTCCGGCAAGGCCGCGGCTGAAGCTGCCCGCAGCCAGAACGAACGCATCGGCAGCAAGACGGCCACTGGGCGTGCGCACGGCTCGTATGCCATGAGGCTTCAACTCAAAATCCAGTACCTGCTCGCTGAATCGAAAATTGACCTGGTTCTCCGACAACAGCGAATGCAGCGCTTCGCAATACAACCTGGCATCTCCGACCTCGTCATCCAGGTAGTGCACGGCACCGACCAGCCGATCGCGTATCGGCTGAAGAGCCGGTTCGGTCTCCATCAATTGGTCGACATCGAGCCTTGCGTGGCGGATATTCACCTGCTTCAACCAGTGAGCCACCTTGACAGCCTCATCGAGCGCCGATTGTTCTTCGAATATCTTGAGAATCCCACTATCCGTGTATCCAAAATCCAGAGCGGTTTCCGCCCGCATCTCGGCCATGGTCTGCTGTGAGAAGATGGCGAATCGTGTGTTGTGGAGGTAGCTCTCCTCGAACTTCTGATGTCGGGAATTAGCCAGAAAACGGAGACCCCAACGCCACATACCGGGGATCTGCTTTGCATGCATCAACATCGGGGCATCCGCCGAACCGAACGATTTGAACAACCGGGTGAAAATACCAGGCGCATTCCATGGATCAGCCAGACTTGGCGTCAGCAGGGAGCCATTGGCAAAGCTGGTTTCCCGAGCCGGACCCGCGGCTCGATCGACAACGGTAACTTCCGCCCCGCTTCTCCGAAGAAAGTACGCTGTTGTCACGCCCGCCAGGCCGCAACCGATTACCACCACATGCAAGGTCGATCGACTCCCCCGGAAAAAGGGCGCGACGCTCTCAAAGAAAAACCTTTCAGAGCGTTCGCGCTAATGCTTCCCCCCAGAAGCAACCCCAATTTAACCTGCCTCCGTTGCACTTCCAAGTGCATTCTTCCGATGGCGCGCAATGACAGATCCAGCCTCCAGCATCACCAGCAGGCTGGTGATCAACACGATCACGTCCAGTACCACCAGCAGGTAATTGCCGTCAGAAAAGAACTGCACCAGGGTCACGCAGCCCGCCAGGAACGACATGGTCAACACAAAGAGCATCGGCAGCATCGTGTAGTAAGACGGTCGACCAAGCTTGATGAGCATCACCGAGATCACCAGCAACGTCAGACCCGCAAGAATCTGATTGGTGGAGCCAAATAGCGGCCAGATGACCAATCCGCCGGTACCGCTTGCACCCCCGGCGCCGAACGCCAGCAACAGGCAAGCGCCCACAGCAACGATGGTGGCAATCACACCCTTCGAGAGCACGGGAATATTGTAGATTTCACCCCACTCCTGGATGATGTAGCGCTGCAATCGAACGCCGGAGTCCATCGTGGTCCCGGCAAACAGCACAACCATCGTCGCCAGCAGGGTTTGGGCAACGCCAGCCGAGATGCCCCAACCGGAACTGATGAGATTGGCGCCACCGGTGATGAAAGAACCGGCGCCTGCAGTACCAAATTCGTTGTATATCTCATGCCAGGCTTCAGGCGACGCCGCCAGTGCGACGCCACTGACGGTAACGATGGTGATCAATGCCAGCGACCCTTCACCGACCGCACCGAGATATCCGACGAATCGGGCATCGGTTTCCTTGTCGAGCTGCTTGGAGCTGGTTCCGGATGCAACGATACCGTGAAATCCAGATACGGCCCCACAGGCGATGGTGACAAACAGCAGCGGGATGATGGAGGGGCCGCTTTCGTTGATCTGATCATTGAATGCCGGTGCAGAAATGTCAGGCAGGAAAATGAATACCGCACCGTAGAGCAACACCAGACCCACCAGCAGCTGCATGCCGTTGATGAAGTCACGAGGCTGCAACAAAACCCATACCGGCAGCATGCTGGCAATTGCGGCATAGAGGAACAAAATGACGATCCAGTTGGCTTGTGGCGTCAGCGAAAACATTTCCGGAAGCTCGAGTGGCATCTGACTCCCGGCATAGACCGACAGATACAGCACGATCACGCCAACCACGCTCAAGGCGGCCAGATTGACATTTCGATGAACCAGTTGGCCGATGATCAGTGCCACCACGATGGCCGCCCAGGCGGGAAATACCGCACCCGGCGTGCCGACGAACGCGTTCGCAATCACCACGCCAAACACCGAGTTCACCATCAGCAGCAGCAGAAAGATCACCACCATGAACAGTGCCCGGGTACGCTTGCCGATGACGAATTCGGACAGCGCTCCGATGGACTTGCCTTTGTTACGGTTGCTGGCCCAGAGAGCACCGCAGTCATGCACGCCGGCGAAGAACACCGTACCAAACACCACCCACAGAACCGCAGGCACCCACCCCCAGTAGACCGCAATGGCCGGCCCGACGATGGGGGCTGCACCGGCGACGGAGGTGAAGTGGTGCCCCCACAGAACGTAGCGATTGGTCGGCACGAAATCCACGCCGTCGTTGAACTCATGGGCTGGAGTGACGAAATTCTCGTCCAGTTGGAATATTCGCCTCGCGATGAATTTCGAATACACAAACCAGCCGAACGCCATGCCAAGAATTCCCAGCAGAACAATCATCACCGAATGCATAAGGACCCTCCAGATCGATCTCGAGAATATACAGGCCGGAAAGATCACTGACCACGCGCCGAATGGCGACACCATTCAAATTTCGGCCAACCGCCATCTTCCCCTGCGCGATCGCGACGGGTAAGCAGGGCGCCGAATTCTATTTCGGCGCGGGCGAAGCGTTTTGATGACCCGCCCCCGGCGGCGCCGACAAATTCGAGTAGCACTCGTAGTAGTGAAA
>QIDL01000389.1 GCA_003228415.1 Gammaproteobacteria bacterium
TGGCTGTTGGAACTGCTGCTGGGTAGTTTCATCACACTTGGCAGCCTGTCCATGATGCTGCGTCCCCATCCACTGAAGCAGGTGTCACCCTCCTGGGCCTGCCTCGGCGCAGGAATTGCAGGTGGCGTGGTGGGGGGTATGTTTTCTGCGTCCGGTCCCATCATAGGGTGGTTCAACTACCGCCAGCCTCTGGGACTGGTGGTGATCCGAGCAACCCTTCTGTGTTCGTTCGCGCTGACCACCACTACCCGTACCATAGTCGTGGGCGCTCAGGGCGGGCTGACGGCAGACGTTCTGTGGTTGTCGCTGGTTGCCATACCGCTGGTGGTCCTCGGCACCTGGCTGGGTCGGGAGCTGCCACCGCCGGTCAGTGAAACGACCATGAAACGCCTGGCGTTCGGGCTGCTGCTGATCATGGGTGTGTGGATCGTCTTCAATGCCTTGAGGTGACACTCGGTGGCTACAAGGCCAACTCCAGCCACACCACGTCCCAGTAGCGGTCGAATTTGCGACCCACATCGCTCAATCGCGAAACGGGTTTGAATCCAAAGGATTCGTGAAGCCGCATGGAGGCTTCGTTGGGTTGGGAAACCAGCGCATATGCGCGGTGCAGATCCTTGTCGGCCAGCGCCGGCAGCAATGCCTGGTAGAGCGCCCGGCCGAGACCCTGGCCGCCTTGATCCCGGGCCAGGTAGATACTTACCTCCACGGAAGTCTGGTAGGCGGCCTTGGCTTTCAAAGCCTGGGAGCAGGCATAGCCCGCCAGCACCGAATCCGATTCGGCCACCCAGCATTGATAACGCTCGCCGTCAAAACTGTCGAACCAGAATCCTCGCTCCTCTTCGCTGCAGGCTGCGGTATCGAAGGTGACATGGCTTGTCAGCACATAGTGGTTGTAGATCCGGGTAATCGTACCGATATCGGTGCGCAGGGCGGGGCGTATCAGCATCGACGGGGTAGTTTCCAGTCCGACTGGGAGAGTCGAGTTTATGTCAGCGCCGACTCTGGAACGACTTGTTTTCTTTGAAATAGCCGCTAACGTGCCCGCATGCACGAATTCGATTCTATCCGGCCGTATCGGGACGACGAGGTTGCCGGTGTCGTGGCGCGCCTGATTCAGGATCCCAAGCTCCTGCACGCTGCCTCGAGATTGTTCATGCCGTGGCTTGCTGCGGTTCTCCCCCAATTCACCCAATGGCTTACCAGGCTGGTGCTGGCGCGACGCACGCGCTCGTTCAGATCGGTGGATGATCTGCAGCAGTTCCTGGTCAGCCATTTCACCCGGTTCATCAACGAGACCATCACCGAACTGATTGTGACCGGTTTCGATGATCTGGAGCTGAATCAGGGCAGCCTGTTCATCTCGAATCACCGCGACATACTGATGGATACCGGGCTGGTGAACTTCGTGTTGTATCACGCCGGGTTGCCGACGACCGAAGCTGCGGTCGGAGACAACCTGCTGGCGGAGCCGTATGCGGCTGATCTGATGCGCCTGAACAAAAGCTTCGTGATCGAAAGAAGCGTCACCGGCAAGCGCGCCGTGTACCGGTCACTGACCAAAACTTCCCACTACATCCGGCATTCACTGGAAGCCGGCAACCTGGTGTGGCTTGCGCAACGCGAAGGTCGATCAAAAGATGGATTCGATCGCACGGAACCCGCTGTGTTGAAGATGCTGGCGTTGGCCTACCGCAAGGACCTGGAAACTTTCACCGAGCTGGTGGCGAAAATACACCTGGTGCCGGTGTCCATTTCGTATGAGCTGGACCCATGCGACCGGGACAAGGCGCACGAGCTCGCAGTGATCGAGCGTGACGGCGTGTACGAAAAGGCACCGGATGAAGACCTGCTGAGCATCGTATCCGGCATGACGGGATTCAAAGGCCGGGTGCACGTGCACTTCTCGGAGCCGATGCAGGGCGTTTTCGAAGACAGTGATGATCTGGCGCTGGCGCTGGATAGAGCCATTGTCGGTGGCTTGGAGGTGTTTCCGACCCAGGCGTGGGCGGCCGGGGAACTGGGCCTCGATGGTATCCCGAACACGGCAGGCTGGCTGCCCGACGGTCGCAGCGAGTTTGTCGAGCGGGTAGATGGCTGTCCCGAAGAGGAGCGACCTTACCTGTTGGCAAGCTACGGCAACCTCATTCGCAATCGCGCGGAACTCGGTATCCGCGGGGCTTTCGACAAATAATTGCAGGCTCCCGAGGATCGACGGTCGCATAGCACGCCCTCATCCCAGATATTGCAGGGGCGGCTCCATCAGAGCGGCCTGTTGCTCGCGGAGTTCGAGGATGTGTTCGGCCCAGTAGCGCTGGCTATCGAACCACGGAAATGCAATCGGAAATGCGGGATCGCTCCAGCGTCTGGCGAGCCAGGCGGCATGATGCATGATTCGGAGTGTGCGCAGCGGTTCGATGAAATCCAGCGTCTTCAGCTCGAACTCGTGGAAAGGCAGATAGGCATCGAGTAAAGCGCTGAGTTGGGCCTCGCGTTCGTGGTGCTCGCCCGAAAGCAGCATCCACAGATCCTGAATCTCGGGGCCCATCTGGCAATCATCCAGGTCCACGAAGTGGGGCGTGTCGCCGCGCCAGAGCACGTTGCCCATGTGGCAGTCGCCGTGAATGCGTTGCGTGTATGCGTCTGTTGGCAGCCGCTGACGGATCTCGGCCAGCAGGTGTTCGGTGAGAGTTGCGTAGGCCTCTTCGATGTCCACAGGCAGCCAGTTGCCTTCCAGCAGAAAGGTGCGGCTGTCCGTGCCGAGCCGATCGGTGCTCAAGGTGATTCTGGCGTCAAACCCGCGAACCGCACCTACCGCATGGATTCGCGCCAGAGTGCGAGCAAGCACCGCGAAGGTTTGAGGATCTTCCAGATTCGGCGGGTAACCACCCTGTCTGGGAAACACCGTGTAGCGGAATCCCTCGTGTTCGAACAGAGTTTCGTCCTGTTGCACGATGGGGGGTACCACCGGTAATTCGAGGTCGAAGAGCTCCAGCGTGAAGGCATGTTCCTCCCTGATCGCTGCATCGCTCAGCGGTTGGTGCGGTAAAACTTCGCGACCACGAATTCGCCGGAGTTCAGTTCGATCTGATAGACGCGATTCTCATAGCTGTTGAGCGCCAGAAGTCCACCGGTTGGCTCGAACCCGGCCGCTTCCATGGCGTCGAGTATCCGGTCAGGTGAAAGACCTTCGTAGGGGGTTTCGGTTATCTCCAAGATCGTCTTCGTCAGCCGAGAAGGCGGGCAGTGTAGCAGCGCCCGCTGCGCGTGTGGGGCACCAGATGTGTATCTCTGAAGCCCCTGCTGCGATCAGGCACTCGGCGAGTGCGGTAACGGTGGCGCCACTGGTGACCACGTCGTCTACGATGGCGATGAATCGACTCCTGAGACGCTTTTTGCAACGAAATGCATGGGCGACGTTTCGAGCCCGATGTGCTGGATCGAGACCCGGTTGAATAGGGCTGTGACGAACTCGAGCAACCATGCGCCGGTCGATGGGAATGGCCAGGGCTCGTGAGACGGGTTGGGCGATGAGGGCCGCCTGATTGTGGCCGCGGGCGAGCAGGCGGCGCAATGACAACGGCACCGGCACGATGAGGTCGGGCCGCCGTCGGGGGTCCGGGTACAGATCGCCAAGTGCTTCTGCAAGCAGGGTGCCCAGTACCCGTGCCTCGACGAGACCGCTGTGATGCTTGGCCTTCAGTACCCATGCCGCTGCGGCACCCTGGTATAGCAATGGCGTGATCTGGCGATTGATCAGACCCGGCTGGCAGGGGGCGTCAACCGCCTGATCCCAGGGCAGTTCGACAAGGCAATGCTCGCAGAGCTGCAGTCGGGCGTGGCG
>QIDL01000129.1 GCA_003228415.1 Gammaproteobacteria bacterium
ATGAGTCCGGGGCAAATGGCGTTGACGCGAATTCCCCTGGGGCCCCATTCGGCAGCCAGATTCCTCACCAGCGCAATATCCGCAAGCTTCGACACGTTGTAGGTCCCCAGCACCTCCGATGGGTGGAACGCTCCGGTGCTCGAGGTCACCATGATCGAACCACGGCCTTTCTCGATCATGTCCGGACCCACCATCTGGCATATCCAATGTACCGAGCGGACGTTGGAGCCCATGATTTTGTCGAAGGCCTCGTCCGGTATCTCAGACATGGACCCGTAAAACGGATTGACCCCGGCGTTATGCACCAGTACGTCGATCGACCCCAGCCTGTCATGGGTTTCATCGACCAGAGCCTGCAATTGCTCCTTATAGCCGATATTGCAGGCGATCGGCACCGCCGAATCGGGCCCCAGACGTTCATTGATCTCATCGGCTACCGCCTGACATTGATCCAGCTTGCGGCTCGAAATAACCACTCGCGCACCATGTTCGGCGAGCCCTTCGGCCATCGCTTTGCCCATACCCTTTGAGGCGCCCGTCAGGAGTGCCACTTTGCCGTTCAGATCGAATAAATTGGTCGGTACCATCGTTTATCTTTCCCCAGGGTGAATGATCAAACCCACGACTCTAGCGCTGCGCCGATCGCTCTACCAGCTTTCACCGAACGGCCGGATGACGGACTCGAAAGACCAGGCCGATTTCGGCTGCTGGGAAATACGGTAGACCTCACCGGCGATATCCTCTGGCTTGCAGAAAAACTCGTCTGGTGCCTCCGGCATTCGTTTGCGGGTCCAGGCCAGATCGATGACCGCGTCGATTGCGATATAGGCCACATGGATACCCTTGGGGCCGAGATGCCGGGCCATGGATTCCGCCAGGATCCGCTGAGCGGCCTTGGTCGGTGCAAATCCGGCGAATCCCGCCTTGCCTCGATAGGCCGAGGTATTGCCGGTGCAGAGGACGGCACCGCTACCCCGTTCGATCATCTTCGGTGCAGCCGCCTGAGCAATATGCAGCAACGCCATGGCGTTGATCCGGAAGTTTCGTTCGAACACTTCAGGGTCCACCGCGAGCACGCCACCGAACGCTCCTCCAACCGCGTTGTGTACGATCACATCCGGCACCCCGAGATCCTTTTCCACCGCAGCGATGACCGATCGCAGATGTTCGAAATCTGTCACGTCACATGGATAGCAATGGGTATTCGGAGTCGCACTACGGATCTCTTCGAGGCGCTCGCGATTGCGTGCCAGCATAGCGACCTCGAAGCCATTTCCGGCAAACGTCCCGGCGATGGCACGACCGGTCCCCGGCCCGACACCGGTCACCAGACACACTTTGTTTTCACCTTCGGCCACGACCCGCCCTCCAGGATTCCCTCATTCCGAACCCTGTGTATCATGCTTGTGGCGAGTACGCATCGAAAACAGGAGGAGCCCATGGCAACGCCAGGTACCCGGGAGTGGCTGGATCAGGTTCAGGAACCCATCATCGATCCGGACCGGCAGATCGTCGACCCGCACCATCACCTGTGGCGTCGTCCCGGCTACGATTATGTCCTCGACCATCTCTGGTCCGATACCGAATCGGGCCACAACGTTACCGCCACGGTGTTCATCGAATGTCGCGCAGAATACCGGAAGTCTGGACCAGAGCATCTGTTCAGTGTGGGCGAAACCGAATTCGTGGCTGAAATCGCCGCTGCCAGCGTAAACGGTGAGGGTAAGGCAATCATCTCCGCCATTGTCGCTCACGCCGATTTAACCCGGCATCAAGAGCTGGACGAGGTATTGGACGCTCACGTAGCCGCCGGCGCAGGGCTCTTTCGAGGCATTCGCGATGCCGGGGCTCGCGACCCGCATCCGGAAGCACTGACCATTCCCGGTCGGGCCCCGGAAGGCCTCTACGGCAGATCGGACTTTCGCCGCGGTCTGGCCCGCCTCGGTGAGCGGGGGCACAGCTATGATACCTGGCACTACCACCATCAGAATCAAGCCTTTGCGGAGCTTGCGCGATCGGTACCCGGCACCACAATGGTGATGGACCACTTCGGAACTCCCCTGGGTGTCGGCCCCTATGCAGGGAAACGGGAAGAAATTTTGTCTCAGTGGCGTAAGGACATCGTGGAGATTGCCAGATGTCCAAACGTGATCGCCAAACTCGGCGGGCTTGCCATGCCGGACAACGGTTTCGGTTGGAACACCAGAGCCACGCCAGCAACTTCTGACGAATTGGTGCACGCACAGCAGGACTACTATCTACACGCAATCGACGCGTTCGGACCGGATCGATGCATGTTCGAAAGCAACTTCCCGGTGGACAAGTTTTCACTCTCCTACCACGTGTACTGGAACGCGATGAAAAAGATTGCCGCCCGGTTCAGCGAGGCCGAACAAACTGCCCTGTTTTCCGGTACCGCGAGCAGAATTTATCGGCTGGGATAGTTTTCTGGCATTCCCGGGGCAAAAAAGATGCCGCAGATGGCGTGAAATCAACGGCATTGCCTTAGAGAGGCCGCCGTTTTACTGTTAGCCCAGTGCTGGAAGGTTTGGGGGAACCAATGCATCTTGTCTCTGACATACTGGAAAGAAAATCCGAACCCGTGGTCTGGATCGGGCCGCTCGAGTCCGTTTTCGACGCGCTGACGCTGATGAATGAAAAAAACGTCGGCGCCGTGCTGGTTCAGATCGAGGAATACCTGGTCGGGATCCTCTCAGAACGGGACTACATGCGTAAGGTCATTCTGGACATTCACGCCTCCAAACAAACCAAGGTATCGGAGGTGATGACCAGAGACGTAACGACCGTTTCTCCAGATGACTCCGTGCTTCATTGCATCGCACTGACCAAAAAGTACCACATCCGTCACTTGCCGGTGGTCAAGGAAGGTCGCGCCATCGGCATGATTTCGTTGCGAGATCTCTTTCTCGATGCCATCGAGGAGCAGGTCGGAATCGTCGACGAGAATGAGTAATTCCCTGTAAAACAGAGACTTGTCAGGAGAAGGCTATGAGCACCGCAATTCGAAACCATTCGGGGTTCGCGGCGGTTACCGCAACTCTGATTCTCAGCATCGCCAGTACTGCCGTCGCAGCGGGCGCCAGTATCAACGGTATTGTTTCCGGGCCCGACGGAGCTGAAGCCGGGGTCTGGGTGATCGCCGAGACCGGCAGCCTCAACACCACCTATCGAAAGATCGTGGTAACGGATGATCAGGGGCGCTACCTGGTTCCCGACCTGCCAGACGCCGAGTACTCGGTCTGGGTACGCGGTTATGGCCTGCTCGATTCGGGCAAACAAAGCGCCAAACCCGGCGACGAGGTGAACATCAAAGCCGAGGCAGCCGCGTTCGGGAAGCAGGCTGCGGAGATCTACCCCGCCAACTACTGGTACTCGCTGTTGGAGGTCCCACAGGCCAGCGAGTTCCCCGGCAGCGGAGCCGGCGGCAATGGCATCGATCCACGGGTTAAGAATCAGGCATTGTTTGTCGATCGTTTGAAGGACGGCTGTCAGCTCTGCCATCAGATGGGTAACAAGGCAACTCGCGAGATACCGAACCCGAACGACTACGACTCTACCCGCCACGCCTGGGATGAGCGAATGAAGATGGGCAACGGCATGATGACCGTATCGATGAGCATTTTCGGACGCGATCGGGCGCTGGACATGTTCGCTGACTGGACCGATCGAATCAACGCAGGTGAAGTGCCGGAAGCGCCGCCGCGACCCGATGGCATCGAGCAGAATCTGGTACTCACCCAGTGGGGCTGGTCGAACGATGAAGGGTTTGTCCACGACAACGTCTCCACGGACAAGCGCAACCCCACTCTCTATCCCGATG
>QIDL01000420.1 GCA_003228415.1 Gammaproteobacteria bacterium
AGTTCGACTACGTTGCCATCCGGATCCCGACCGTAAATCGCACGCATCTGGGTGCCCGGCGGGCAGTTGAAGTGCATGCCGGCCGCAGTCAGGCGCTGGTACTCGGCATCGATGTCGGTGACCAGAAGTGCGATATGGGTGATGCCGTGGTCACACACCGGGCGCTCCGGATCGGCGGTTCTGGGTTCCGGCGATGCGTACTCGAAGATCTCGATGAAAGCGTTGCTGAGCTTGAGCATCGCCGCACGGGCGGCGCTGCCCTGAAGTCCGGTGATCGCATCTGCCCACTCGGAGCTTGTATCCCATTCGAACCGGGTGACCAGCTCGAATCCGAGCTGGCTGGTATAGAAGTCGATCGAGCGTTCGATATCGCCTGTGGATATGGCTGTGTGGTGGATACCGTGAATCATTTTGAACCTCCAGTGGTTCTCGATCGGTGGTGGGGCTGAACTATTCGACCGGATTGGTCATCATGGTCAGGATGCACGCCACGGCCACAATACGCCATGCCCGATCATACCAGGAATCCCAAGTTGCAAGACGTGATCAAAGAGTGCCATCGAGCGCTCGATGAGCTGTTTCTCCAACACCAGGAGGCCGTTCTCACCGGCAACTTCGATGAGGCCGGACGGCTGCTGGATGGATTCAAAGAACCCCACCATCTGCATATGCGATTCGAAGATGAAGTACTCATCCCCAAGCTCGCGGAGCTGGGCGATCGGGGCCGCTGGCGGGCGTCTCTGTACACGGATGAACACGCGAAAATTCAACAGCTGCTGTCCAAAACGGAGGTGGAACTGCGTTATCTCGGTCGGGCCGAGCTGTCGGGATCGGCGCTGCGGAGAGAGATCATCGCCTTTCTCGATGACGAGAAAACCTTCAAGGGCCTGTGCGAACACCATCAGCAAAGGGAAGAGACCGGCATCCTCCCGGAGCTGGATGAGCAGACCGATGCGGGCTGGCGCGCCGCCGTCATCGAGCCGTTCCTTGCGGCATGGAACGCCTGCAAGCAACCCGGGTTTTGACCGAGATCAAAAAGTCCGGAGGAAGCACTGATGTAGTTTGAACTCAATTGATTGAGTTCAAAGTATGAAATCAGATCCTGTGCCGCTCGGGACCAGCCTCTTTTACGGTGTCGGGCAGGCGGCGGAGTCGATCAAAAACTTCGGTTTCGGTACGTTGTTGCTGTTGTACTACAACCAGGTGATGGGACTATCGGGGACCTATTCAGGTCTGGCCGTATTCATTGCGATGACGGCGGATGCCCTGTCCGACCCGGTGGTCGGTTCCTGGTCGGACGGCTTCAGGTCCCGGCTTGGTCGTCGGCATCCCTTTATGATCGTGTCTGTGATTCCCCTGGGTGTGACGTTCTACTTCCTGTTCATGCCGCCCGACGGTTTGTCGGAGTTTCAATTGTTCCTCTGGTTTACGACCTTCTGCGTGCTGGTGCGCACCGCGCTTACTTTTTTTCACGTGCCGTATCTGTCCCTGGGTGCCGAGCTGACCCGGGACTATAACGATCGGACCCGCATCGTCGTCATCAGAATGGCGTTTGGTCTGGTCGCGTCCCTGGTGGTGATCGCGATTGCATGGAATTACTTCTTCGTGGCCGGCCCGTCCAACCCGACACCGCAGCTGACCCAGGAACCCTACTTCAAATATGCGTTGCTGAGTTCATGCGTGATGATGGCGATGATGCTGGTCTGCATCTGGGGTACCAGAGGATCGATTGCCAGTCTGTCGGGGTCTCATCAGGCGGCCAGGCGGTTCAACCTCAAGCAGGTCTACATCGACATCTACCATGCGTTGCAGAATCGGTCTTTCAGCATTCTGTTCTTCAGCACACTGCTGTTCATGGTTTACTCGGGAACCCATGGTGCGTTGTCCATGCATTTGAAGACGTTCTTCTGGCAGTTGGACACCACGGGTATCCAGTACTGGCAGTATGGGGCGGTGATCGGGGGCGTGCTGGGCTTGCCGTTGACGCCCTATTTGAACCGGGTGCTGGACAAAAAGTGGACGGTCATCGTCGGCTGCTTAGGCACCGCTCTGGCAAATTCCACGCCGGTACTGCTGGAGATGGCGGGTTTGATGCCCAAAGACCACAATATTCTGGTGCCCATCCTGGTTGCGCTCGCAATCTTATCGACGTTCTTTGCCATTCAGGCGTCGGTAACGGTCGCATCGATGATGGGCGACATTGCCGACGAGCATGAACTCACCCACGGTACCCGCCAGGAGGGTATCTATTTTGGCTCGTTCAATTTTGCAACCAAGTGCACCACGGCGCTGGGTACGCTGGTCGCCGGGCTCAGCCTCGATCTGATCAACTTCCCGGTCAACTCCGATCCCGGCCTTCTGTCCGAGCAGGTACAATTCCATTTTGGCATCATGTACAGCTCGGTGGCATTGATCCTGACCCCTTCCACCTGGTTGTTCCTGAAGTATCGATTGGACAGGACGATGCATGAGCGGATCATCCTGGCGCTGAGCGAACGTGAGAACGGTGAGCAGGTGGTGTCTTTGGGGTAATCGGATCGGCCCGAAGCGCGCTCTCGCCGCCAGTCCGCAGGCGTGCGGTTGGTATGGGCTGCTTTATAAGGAGGGAAGCCGATGATCAGGCTTGCAGACAAGGTTGCTCTGGTGACGGGCGGAGGCCGCGGTATCGGTCGAGCCATTGCGCTGGCGTTCGCCGATGCCGGTTGTGATGTGGCGGTGAGCTCCAGAACCCTGACGGAGCTGGAGTCGGTTGCGGAGGAAATTCGATCGAGGGGATGCCGGGGTCTTGCCGTTGTGGCGGACGCCATGAGCTATCAGGCCATCAAGGCTTCCGTTGAAAATGTTGTGGACGAGCTCGGGCGAATCGACATTCTGGTCAATAATGCCGGGGGCATTGTGCCCGGGCAGACTCCGCTTGGCCTGCTGTCCGTCAGCCATGAAGACCAGGCCTTTTTGGACAATCTGCAGTTGAATCTCGGCTCCGCCCAACGGGCTTCGCGGGAAGTTCTACCGCACATGGTCAAACAGGGTTACGGACGGATCATCAACATTGGTTCCGGTTACGCCAAACGTTCCGGTGGCTTGATCGCCTACAGTGCCGCCAAGCATGGTGTGATCGGCTTGACACGCGCCACCGCCGCGGAGGTCGCCAGCCATGGAGTGACGGTCAACTGCCTGTGTCCCGGTTGGACCAACACTCAGCTTGTGGACTGGGATGCGTTGGCGATGCAATGGGGTACGGATGCCGAGGGTGCCCGCAACAGGGCCAGCGCCGAGAACCTGCAGAATCGGGTGCTGGAGCCCGAAGAGTTAGGGCCCATGGCGACGCTGCTCGCCTCCGATGAGGCAGCCGGAATCACCGGCCAGGTGATCAGCGTGGATGGAGGCGATGGCGTTTGAAAAAGTATCTGACTCAGGGCGGCCGAACTCAGGCTTCCAGATCGTGTACTTCCTCTTTTACCTCGTCGAAGCGCTCGCGTAAGAAACGCTCCTGTGGTTTCTCAGACGCGGTTTTGGGAATTTCGGCGACAATCTGCAGGTAGGTAGGTACGAAATTCCCCTCCAGGCCTGTCCGGCAATGGTCGAGTAGCGACTGCGGGTCGATGGTTTCACCCGGTACCGGCACCACTGCAGCCACCACATCCTTCTCTCCCGGTGCGCCGGAGCGCGCCTCGACGCCGTAGACGAATACGTCGGAGACGGCAGGGTGTTCGGCGACCACCTTCTCGACGAATCCCGGATTGATGAAATCACCGGACCGGCGGATACCGCCACCCTTGCGGTAGTCGAAAAACAGCCATCCGTTCTCGTCCGTGTGGCCGATGTC
>QIDL01000484.1 GCA_003228415.1 Gammaproteobacteria bacterium
ACAGCGATGTGATCGTCATGCGCCACCCGGATGCCGGCTCCGTGGCCGAGTTTGCGTCCGCCAGCCGGGTACCGGTGATCAGTGGCGGCGATGGCACCAACGAGCATCCGAGCCAGGCTCTGCTGGATCTCTATACCATTCAGAAGGAGATCGAGAGTCGCGGCCGCGGGATCGACGGGCTGCGTATCGCGCTGGTCGGGGATCTGAAATACGGCCGGGCCGTTCACTCGCTGTGCAAGCTGCTGAGCCTGTATGACGACGTCCACTACAGTCTGGTCTCCCCAGCCGGCCTCGGCGTGCCGGAAGACATTTCCAGGCAACTCCGCGCTCGGGGACACGATGTCGTGGAGTACCACCAGCTCGAACCCGGCATCCACAACGTGGACATCCTCTATGTGACCCGCACCCAGGAAGAGCGCTTCCCGACCCAGGAAGACGCGGATCGCTATCGGGGACTGTTTCGTCTCAACAACGCCATCTACACAGAAAACTGCGAACCGAATACCGTCATCATGCACCCGCTGCCAAGAGATTCCCGCTCGGAAGCCCGGGAACTGGACGATGACCTGATTCAGAACCCGAACCTGGCCATTTTCCGGCAGACCGACAACGGTGTGTTGATTCGAATGGCGCTTTTCGCCCTGGTGCTCGATGTCTCGGACGAGGTACACAACCACGCCCAGCCGGTCACCTGGTACACGGCCAGACGTTTTTCTAGAAGCCTTTAGCGACTTAACAAAAAGCCTTTAGCGCACCCTCTTGACCTTCGGCATCCGATCGTTCCAGGCCTTCGGCGCCGACTTATAGCCCCGGCATTCCGCCAGATACCTGGTCGCCTGACGCCAGGCCTTCTCGGCACCTAAGCGTTTCACGGAAAATTCGCGTACGTGGGACTTACCCTTGGTCTGAACCTGCACCCGAAACGCCGGAGAAGGACGTCGAACCAGATTGATACCCCGCACACCTGTGCTGTGCTTCTTGTCGGTGGAGGCCTCCCGAACCCGCTTGGCACGCGCGCTTTCCTGTGCCTCCTGCCATTTCTTGTCGAGCGCCTTTGCGTCGCGTCGCACCCCCGCCTGCCTGGTCTTGTTCAGACCGATCAGGCTGAAATACTCCTGCTCGAGCTTCCCATTGATGCTGCGTGCAACTCGGAGAAGTTGCCCATTGTTCAGTTCATAGACTGCCACGTGATGACTCCTGTCTTGGTAATTTCAATCCTTCGATTACAGCGCTGCTTCCAGCTCCGGTAATGCCTGGAACAAATCAGCGACCAGACCATAGTCGGCCACCTGGAAAATCGGTGCGTCTTCGTCCTTGTTGATCGCGACGATGACCTTGCTGTCTTTCATGCCGGCCAGATGCTGAATGGCGCCGGAAATACCCACCGCAATATACAGATCCGGCGCAACGATTTTACCCGTCTGTCCCACTTGCATGTCATTCGGACAATACCCCGCGTCCACCGCTGCTCGGGAAGCCCCGATTGCGGCGCCTAGCTTGTCAGCGATGCCTTCGAGTAGTGCAAAGTTATCACCACTCTGCATGCCACGGCCACCAGAAATAATAATACTTGCCGCGGTCAGCTCCGGACGCTCGGATTTGGCGATCTCTTCGCTGACAAAACTGGAGATACCAGCTTCATGCACGCTGGCAACCGCTTCTATCGAAGCGGAGCCGCCTTCGGCGGAGACGCCATCGTAAGCCGTACCGCGTACCGAAATAACCTTGATCGAATCGTTGGACTTGACCGTCGCGATCGCACTGCCCGCATAGATCGGTCGCTTGAAGGTGTCCGCACTTTCCACGCTCTGAATGTCGGAAATCTGGGCGACATTCAGTTCTGCAGCAACCCGGGGCAGGAAGTTCTTACCCACCGTGGTGTGACCGGTCAGAATGTGAGTGTAGCTGGCGCCGATTTCGGCCACCAGGGGGGCAATATTTTCCGCCAGTTGATGGCCGTACGCTGCGTTGTCTGCGCACAGGACCTTGTTCACACCAGCGACTTTGGCTGCCGCTTCGGCGACCGCGCCACAACCTTCACCGGCAACCAGCACATCGACGTCACCGCCAATGGCCGCGGCTGCGGCGACCACCACCAGGGTAACAGGCTTGAGCTCGGTATTATCGTGTTCTGCTACGACGAGAATGCTCATGAAATCACCTTTGCTTCGTTCTTCAGTTTGTCGAGGAGTTCTTCCACACTCTCGACCTTGATGCCCGCTGCCCGTTCTGCCGGTGGCTCTACCGAGAGCACTTCGACCGTGGGGGCAATATCCACCCCGAGTTCTTCCGGAGTAAACACGTCGAGCGGCTTTTTCTTGGCCTTCATGATGTTCGGCAGTGAGGCATATCTTGGCTCGTTGAGGCGCAGGTCGGTGGTGATCACGGCCGGCAGGTCGAGGGACACGGTCTGTAGACCGCCGTCTATCTCGCGGACCACCTGGAGCTTGCCATCGACCACGGTCACTTCGGAAGCGAACGTGCCCTGTGCCACGCCGGTGAGGGCGGCAAACATCTGGCCGGTCTGGCTGTTGTCGCCATCGATCGACTGTTTGCCGAAGATGACGAGTTCCGCCCCCTCTTTCTCCTGCAGTGCCTGCAGTGCCTTGGCGACACCGAGCGGCTGGGGCTCGACATCGGTTTCGATCAGCACCGCGCGGTCGGCGCCAAGGGCGAGACAGGTGCGTAACTGTTCCTGACAGGCGGTCCCGCCAACGGCCACCGCCACGACCTCTGTGGCCGTACCCGCTTCCTTGAGGCGCACGGCCTCTTCGATGGCGATCTCACAGAAGGGATTAACAGACATTTTCACGTTGTTGAGATCGACGCCGGAATTATCCGGCTTGACCCGGACCTTGACGTTGTAGTCCACAACACGTTTTACCGGAACCAGTACTTTCATGAAGTCTCCGAGGGTTTGAGCTGACTATTTCAAGTCGGGAAACAAGCCTATTAGCGCAATCGCCTGAAAAAGGCGGCGTATTCTCGCTTGGGCGTTCGACCGGGTCAAGACCGAAAATCCCCGCATTCACAATTGGCGGCAAATCAGGTACCGATACGCCACTCGGAGGGGGCTGAACGGGCGCCTGGCGGCTGCATCCTCTATAATCCGTGTCGAATAGCCAGCAGGTTCGGAGATCGACAAGTGGCGGAAGACAGCACAGTTGCAAGAGAATCCATGGAATTCGACGTGGTCATCGTCGGCGGCGGCCCCGGCGGCCTGGCAGCCGCCTGCAGGTTCATGCAGATCGCAGAGAAAACGGGTCAAGAGATCTCGGTATGCCTGGTGGAGAAAGGTTCCGAGATCGGCGCCCACATTCTCTCCGGTGCGGTACTCGAACCTCGGGCGCTGAACGAACTGTTTCCGAACTGGCGGGAACTGGGCGCACCGCTGTCCAATCCGGTCACCGTCGATGAGGTTTACTACCTGCCAAACGGCACCAATCGCATCAAGATGCCGGGCTTCGGGGTCCCCAGCGTGACCCACAATCACGGCAACTACGCCACCAGCCTCGGCAATCTGTGTCGCTGGCTCGGCGAGCAGGCCGAGAACATGGGCGTCAACGTGTTTCCGGGATTCGCGGCCTCGGAGATCCTCTATGACGACAATGGCGCCGTGGCCGGTGTCACCACCGGCGATATGGGCATCAGCGCCAGTGGCGAGAAAAAGCCGACCTACGCACCAGGTTATGAGCTCCGAGCCAGGTACACACTGTTCGCCGAAGGCTGTCGCGGCCATCTCGGCAAGCAACTCATCTCCAGGTTTGAACTCGACAAGGACTCCGGCACCCAGTCAAGGAACTCTGGGATATCGATCCGGAACGGCATGTGCCAGGCAAGGTCATGCACACCGTGGGCTGGCCGGGCAAACACTTCGGAGGCATGTTCACCGGCTCTTACCTTTATCACCTGGAGAACAACCAGGTCTCGCTCGGCTTGATCGTGGACCTTTCTTATTCGAATCCATACACCAGCCCGTTCGATGAGTTTCAGCGCTACAAACACCACCCGCTCATCAAAGATGTGCTGGAAGGTGGAAAGCGCGTCTCGTACGGAGCGCGAGCCATCGTCAAGGGCGGTCTGTCCGCCCTGCCGGAACTCGCCGTACCCGGCGGGCTGCTGATTGGCGATGATGCCGGATTTCTCAATATGACCAAGATCAAGGGCAGCCATACCGCCATGAAATCCGGGATGCTGGCGGCCGAAGCCGTGGCAGAGGCACTCGCCGGCGGTTCGCAAGGTGGCGAAACACTAGCGAGTTTTCGCGAGAAATTCGAGAATTCCTGGCTCTACGACGAGCTTGCCACTGCCCGGAATACCCAGCAGGCGATCCACAAGTTCGGCACCCTGCCCGGGGCCGCCTTCATCTGGGTGGACCAACTGTTCAAAGGCAATATGCCCTTCACCCTCAAGGATCCGAAACCGGATCATACGACCCTCAAACCGGCCGCGCGCTCAAAAAAGATCGACTACCCGAAACCGGACGGCACATTGTCTTTCGACAAGCTCTCCTCGGTCTTCCTCTCCAATACCAATCACGAGGAAGACCAGCCCTGCCACCTGCAACTGGCCGATCCCGGCATACCCATTGGCAAAAACCTGCCGGAATTCGACGAGCCCGCCCAGCTCTACTGCCCGGCGGGGGTCTATGAGGTGGTGGAAGAGAACGGCAAGCCCGTGTTTCAGATCAACGCCCAGAATTGCGTGCACTGCAAGACCTGCGACATCAAGGATCCCGCTCAGAACATCACCTGGGTGGTCCCGGAGGGCACCGGCGGGCCGAACTACCCGAATATGTAGACTCGGACAGGCCGGGCCTCGGGCCTGAGGAGTTCGCCCTGAAAAATGAATCAGCCGAGACGGAAGCGCTCACCACCGCTGACGAGCCAGTAGCCGTCAGCGGCCGATTCGCAGAGTTCCACCATCCGATAGTAAACCGGGCGACCGATCAATGCCTGCAGCCCATCCCGAACATGGACATAGGGGCGCGGTGACTCGGCAGTGCCG
>QIDL01000063.1 GCA_003228415.1 Gammaproteobacteria bacterium
GGTAGTTCTGGTGGGCATGGCTGGTATCTTTATGTCATGGGTAAAATTTTTCAGATCTACGAATAAAAAAACCGGCTCTTTAAAAAGCCGGCCTTTTCATTACCTTGTAGCCGTACCGAAATCGGCGCGGGGCGCACCTCCTACAGTGGGAGCGGCGCCCTCGCCGCGATCAATTAGAGGTCTCCTGAAAAAATCAGGCGCTTGCTGCTTCAGTCTCCTGGGGGGAAGCAGATTCCTCTTCACCACCTTCGTTGGCAGCCTCAAGATCGGGTTCACCACCCAGTAATTGTTCAAGTTCACTGGCATTGTTGGCATCCTCTTCACGCAGACGCCGGCGCTCCTCGTGATAGGCCAGACCCGTGCCCGCGGGGATCAAACGGCCCACGATCACATTCTCCTTAAGCCCACGCAAGCGGTCGACCTTGCCGTTGAGCGATGCTTCGGTCAGCACCCGGGTAGTTTCCTGAAATGACGCGGCGGAGATGAAGGACTCCGTGGTCAACGATGCCTTGGTGATGCCCAGCAGTACCCGGTTGTATGTCGCCGGGGTGCCGCCTTCGGCTTCAATACGCTCGTTCTCTTCCAGCACCCGGGCACGTTCCACCTGCTCGCCGGGGAGAAGCTGGGAATCTCCGGGATCCACGATGGCCACCTTGCGCAACATTTGCCGTACGATCACCTCGATGTGCTTGTCGTTGATCTTGACCCCCTGCAACCGGTAGACGTCCTGGACTTCATCCACGATGTAATCGCACAGAACGTCTACACCCAGAAGATCGAGAATATCAGACGCGATGGGGGCGCCGTCGACGATCATTTCTCCCTGTTCAACGGATTCCCCTTCGAATACGGTAATATTCAACCCCTTGGGAATCAGGTACTCGTGATCTTCACCGTCCTTATCGCTGATGACAAGGCGCTGCTTACCCTTGGTTTCCTTACCGAAGGAAACCACGCCGGAGTTCCCTGCCAGAACTGCCGGATCCTTGGGCTTGCGCGCTTCGAACAACTCGGCGACACGGGGCAGGCCACCGGTAATATCCCTTGTCTTGGATGACTCCTGGGGGATACGCGCAAGCACTTCACCGATGGATACCTTCTGGCCGTCCTGCACCATTACGATGGCGCCGGGCGGCATCAAATAACGAGCCGGAACGTCCGATCCCGCGAACATCAGGGTCTCCCCCTTGTCATCCACCAGACTGATCAAAGGTCGGGTATCGCGGGCGCCGCCCCGCCGCTGCTTGGGGTCGATGACCACATACGTGGTCACCCCGGTCAGGTCGTCGGTCTGGCTGTCAACCGTTACTCCATCGGTAATATCCGTGAAGGTGATGGTGCCTGCGACCTCGGTAATGATCGGGTGGGTATGCGGATCCCAGTTTGCCACCAGTTGGCCGGCATTGACTCCATCGCCGTCGTTGACGGCGAGCATCGCACCGTAGGGCAGTTTGTAGCGTTCCCGTTCACTGCCGTTGGCGTCCTGGATGACCAGTTCACCGGATCGGCTCACTACTACTTTCCGATCGTCGGTGTTTGAAACCAGCTTGACATTGTTGAGCTTGACGCTGCCTTTGGTCTTTACTTCAACCTTGCTGATTGCCGCGGCACGGGATGCGGCACCACCGATGTGGAACGTTCTCATGGTCAACTGGGTACCGGGCTCCCCGATACTCTGTGCCGCAATTACGCCGACGGCTTCGCCACGGTTGATCATGTGTCCGCGGCCCAGATCACGCCCGTAACACTTGGCGCAGATCCCGTAACGGGTGTCGCAAGTTACCGGTGAACGCACATGCAGGCGGTCTACATTGTGTTCCTCGATCAGTTCTACGGCTTGTTCATCAAGCATTACTCCATCGGCAACCAGCAGCGAACCATCCGAATTGAGCACGTCACCCATAACCACGCGGCCCAGTATCCGGTCACGCAGTGGAATAACAATCTCCCCACCCTGCACCAGTGCCTGCCGTACTAGGCCATTGGTGGTGCCACAATCATCCCCCGTAACCACCAGGTCCTGGCAGACATCCACCAGCCGGCGGGTCAGGTATCCGGAGTTGGCGGTTTTCAGGGCAGTGTCCGCCAGGCCTTTACGTGCGCCGTGGGTCGATATGAAGTACTGCAAAACGTTCAGCCCTTCACGGAAGTTAGCCGTAATCGGCGTTTCAATGATCGAGCCGTCCGGTTTGGCCATCAACCCGCGCATACCGGCGAGCTGCCGGATTTGGGCATGGCTGCCGCGCGCACCGGAGTCGGCCATCATATAGATGGAGTTGAACGACTCCTGCTTGACAACTTTACCCTCAGCGTTCCTGACTTCGTCGGTGCCGAGATCCTTCATCATGGATGCCGCAACCTGCTCGCTGGTACGCGTCCAGATGTCGACCACCTTGTTGTAACGCTCGCCATCGGTCAACAGACCAGACAGGTATTGCTCCTGGATGGTCTTAACTTCATGCTCGGCGCGCTGCAGGATAGGGGTCTTGTCGTTCGGGATCGCCATATCGTCGATGCCGATGGAGATTCCCGATTTTGCCGCGTAGCGGAAGCCGGTGTACATGAGCTGGTCGGCGAATATTACCGTCTCTTTCAGCCCAACATTACGGTAGCAGAGGTTGATGACCTCCGATATGTGCTTCTTCTTAAGGGTGCGATTGATCAGATCGAACGACATGCCCGCCGGCAGGATTTCGGACAACAACGCACGACCGGCGGTGGTGTCGTACAGCTTGATCGCTGCAACCTCTTCACCGTCATCGCTGCGGGTCACTTCACGTATCCGTACCTTGATTCGGGCATGCAGCGACAAACCGCCGACGTGGTAGGCGCGGTCCACCTCTTCCACATCCGTGAAAAAACGGCCTTCGCCGGATACGTTCACTTCCTCGCGAGTCATGTAGTACAAGCCGAGCACAATATCCTGTGACGGCACGATGATCGGTTCGCCATTTGCCGGTGACAGAATGTTGTTGGTGGACATCATCAGCGAGCGCGCTTCCAGTTGTGCCTCGATGGACAAAGGAACGTGCACCGCCATCTGGTCGCCGTCGAAGTCGGCGTTGTACGGGGTACACACCAGCGGGTGCAACTGGATCGCCTTGCCCTCGACCAGTACCGGTTCGAACGCCTGGATCCCCAGCCGGTGCAAGGTCGGCGCCCGGTTGAGCATGACCGGGTGTTCGCGGATCACTTCTTCCAGGATATCCCACACCTCCGCGCTTTCCTGCTCGACCATTTTTTTGGCCTGCTTGATGGTAGTGGCGAGTCCGCGCAATTCGAGCTTGCTGAAGATGAACGGCTTGAACAGTTCCAGCGCCATTTTTTTCGGGAGGCCGCATTGGTGGAGCTTGAGAGTGGGGCCGACCACGATTACCGAGCGGCCGGAATAGTCGACGCGTTTGCCCAGCAGGTTCTGCCTGAACCTGCCCTGCTTGCCCTTGATCATGTCCGCCAGTGATTTTAACTGGCGTTTGTTGGCGCCGGTAATGGCCTTACCGCGGCGGCCGTTGTCGAGCAGGGCATCGACCGACTCCTGCAGCATGCGTTTTTCATTACGCACGATGATGTCCGGCGCGTTGAGGTCGAGCAGACGCCGCAGGCGATTGTTGCGATTGATCACGCGGCGATACAGATCGTTCAGGTCGGAGGTCGCGAAGCGCCCACCGTCCAGGGGCACCAGCGGCCGCAGATCGGGCGGCAAAACCGGCAGCATTTCCATGATCATCCATTCCGGCTTGTTGCCGGAGTGAATAAAAGCCTCGACCACCTTGAG
>QIDL01000159.1 GCA_003228415.1 Gammaproteobacteria bacterium
CGCCGAGCGGCGCCCATGCCGATGGAGTAGGTGGCCTGGTGGTACTCGCGCGCGCGCTCGACCGTAAAGGTCTCGTCGTAGTTGCCCAGCAGTCGTTGGTCTGCCTCTGGCACCCGCAGATGTTCCGTGAGATTGCCCCAGGCTTCCCAGCGCGGTTTCCCGAACAGCATCCACGGTCCGGCATAGGATCGTTTACCTTCAACCAGAAAACGCGCCACATCCTCGCTGTTACTGAAGCGATCGCCTTCCCGTTGTAGAAGCTCCATCGCCACCAGCACGGTGAGCAGGCGTTCGGCATTGACGGGTTCGACACCGATTGCCGCCGCCGCCAGCTCGATTGTGTTCTGCCCGTTGTCGAGCGCCGTGAACAGGCCGAGTTCAATCGCACTCATCATCGCCGCCGACTCCCAGAACGCCTTGCTGATGCGTTGCAGGCGAACGGTATCGGGTCTTTTTTGTTTCAGTGCCATGTCGATCCCCATTGACTGTTTGCCGATCTCCAGGGCACCTCGCGCAAGGTATCCTGAGCAGACGATAGTAAGGCAGAGTCACCCCAGGCTACCACTTCCGGGGCTTTTACTGGGATGATGAAACCGTGGAGCAATGGAGGTATTTGTGAGCTATCAATCCGGATTCAAAGAGGGCCTTTTCGCGGGGCAGACCGTTTTCATCCCAGGAGGCGGTGGTGGTCTCGGGCGCTGTATCGCCCACGAGCTGGCAAGTCTCGGAGCCAGCGTGGTGCTCGCTGGCCGGACCCTGGAAAAGCTGCAACGTACCCGCGATGAGATTGCCGAGGACGGCGGACGCGTGCTTGGTTGCTACCGTGTGGAGCTACGCGATGAGGATGCCGTGGTCGAACTGGTGACGACGGTATTGGGCGAACATGGGCCCCTCGATGGTCTGGTGAACGCGGCAGGAGGCCAGTTTCCCGCACCGTTGCAGGATTTGAGCCTGAACGGATGGAACGCTGTGCTGCACAACAACCTCACGAGCTACTTTCTCGTTGCCCGGGAAGTCTTCAAGCAGTGCATGAGCGAGCGTGGCGGCAGCATCGTCAATATCGGCGCCGACTACGAATCCGGCATGCCGGGAATGGGCCACAATGGCGCGGCCCGGGCCGGACTCTCCAACTTCACGTTCACAGCCGCTACCGAGTGGGGGCGGGCCGGCGTCCGGGTCAACTGTGTGATACCAGGATTCATCGCCACCACCGGGCTGGATCGGTATCCGGAAGCCGATTGGGCAGCGCTGGCCAGCGTTGACCGGAAAATTCCGCTGGCGCGCCACGGCACCGCCGCCGAGGTGTCGGCGCTGGTGGTGTTTTTACTCTCGGAGATGGCCGCCTACATTACCGGGGCGGATTTCAGGGTCGACGGAGGAATCCACAACGGCGCCGGAGGGTTTCTTTTTCGGCCTGGCGAGGCTCGAAACGTGAAAGCGTTCAGTGGCTTTCATCGGGACGAGCCGCCAAAGCTGTTGCGACGTTAGGCGTTGGGTTAGGCGCTGGGTCAGGCGCTGGCACCCGGAGCGAAGCGAAACGTCTCGGGCCAATCGGACGGATAGTCAACCAGATCGCCGCCCTGTTCGGCACTGTAGATCAGCGCCAGGGCGGTGCGGAGAATGTCGGCCTGCATCTCGACATCACCGGCCGGTCCGAAGTTGTTACCCATCGGGTGATTCACAAACAATGCTCGAGGTGGCTTCACCAGCATCGTCAGATCGCGACCTGTCGCGACATACACGGTTGCAATACCTCGCTCTTCCAGCAGACGGCAGACCAGACCCACGGTCTGGTGGTCGAGTGGTCAACTCGGCACCGCAACGAGTAAATCGACCTCATCTTCCTGCAGCGCATCGGCGAAGGCCGGGCCTGTCTCTTCCAGGACCTTGGTGCGATTGTAGATCCGACCCATGAATCCGCTCCACAGACGGTCGGCGACCTTGCCGATTTCGCCGCTATCGGCCATTTCCCGCAGCCGTTCCAGCGGCAGAATGCAGTTGATATCGCGATCCGCGTCGCGGTGATCGTAATAGCTGTCATGGATCTGAAAATCGGCCGCATCAACGCCGCGATCGATCGCATCCAGCCGATGGTCATTTCGTGCATCCGGATCAAACGCCGGCATGGAGCACTGCGAGACGCCGCCGGAGGTAAGCAGGCTGACAACACATTCGGACAGCGGTTTGTCGAGTCGATGCAGCGGTGCGGTTTCGTTGATGGTCCAGCGGTACGGCGGATTTCCCATGGCACCGTAGTAGTCGTTCAGGGCGTCGACGTACTTGATGGATTCCATTTTTGTCTCCCGTGGTTGAGATGGAGAGCCGCAATAGTCAGGCGCTGGCTGTTGCCGGTGGTGCATTTTCCTCCAGAACCCGGAGGCAATCAAACCCGTCCGGTGACCAGAAACTGAGGCAGAACGGCAAAGTAAGTTTCCTCCTTCAGAGCGCGATCGATATCGTCGAGAAATGCCGTTATCTCGGACTCCTCCACCTGTCCCGACAAACGTGCATACGAAGCCATGTTGGTCAAAACAGGGTGCAATGCGCCGCTCGTGTCTGCGCTGGCCAGCACCTGCACCTGGATGTCGCTGAATCCGGCGCTGCGAAACATGCCGTAGAGACTTCTCCCGATCAGGGGTGAACGAAACGCAACCCCGGCCGCACTCATGATTCGAGCGAATCGCTCACCAGAGGGCTCAAATATCACCGCACCCCAGTCGCTGTCACTCACATGAGCGATACCACCGGGTCTGACCACACGGTAAAACTCGGCAATGGTGGCTGTGGGATCGGGTACGTACTCGAGTACGTTCTTGCAGAGAATCCGATCCACAGACTGATCCGGCAGCGGTATCCGATCATCCTCGATCAGCTTCGTCTCGACACGTTCGGTCAATTGCTGCTGATCCGCCAGGGCCTGGGTCTTTTCGAGGAAGGTCGGATTGATGTCCAGTCCAATCACCCGGCCCTCGTCGCCTACCCTGCGGGCCAGTTCGATCGCCAGCGCACCGGGCCCGCATCCATAGTCGGCGATCACCTGTCCTTCAGCGATCTGAGCCGGAGCGATCAATGCTTCATGGCCATCGCGCCACTGAAACATGGATTCGTAGCGCGCCAGTCGTTCCGGTTCGATTTCGACCCAGTGGTCCCGGTAGTAGGTGGTCAGATCTCCGGACTCCAGGTGTTTCATTCGAGATTCTCCGATCAATGCCATGGGTTATTACACCGTGGCAAGCGTGAATACCACAACCATGGTCAACGCCGCCGGTGACAGCAGCAACAGGTAGAAAATCATGAGACCGGAAAACTTGACCAGCGTAGTCCAGCCGCCTTCCTGGAAATAGCGTTTCAGAGCCAGATAGTGGTAGATGGCCAGCGACAGGGTAAGGCCGGTGGAAATGACGCTGACGATTGCAGTGACTGCCGGATGGTCTGAATGTTCCGGGAGCAGCAGCAGCACGGTGAAAACCAGAAATGCGAAGGTATGCAGGTGGATGGCGAATACCAGGGTTTCGACGTAGTAACGCCGCTTGCGGAAATAGAACAGTTTGAGCAGCAGCGCATATACGGGCAGCATCACGAAGATCGCTATCGGCAGATTGTCCAGCAGTTGATTCAGTGCCGTGCCTGGTCGGTAGAGCGCGTCGACGATCTGGCCGGTCAGAAAGATGTTCACGCTGTCCATGGATTCCGGGCTCTTCGAGATTGCATCTGCCAATAGCAGGAGAATGAGCTTCGCGACCGAAGTGTCCGGACCGTCGACAATATCCACGA
>QIDL01000602.1 GCA_003228415.1 Gammaproteobacteria bacterium
GGTGCCGACTCCGAGCCACTGAGCGCATAACCAGCCATCCGCACCCAGCCAGGTGCCGCGTAGGCATCCCCAAGCCTGCCCGCGAAGGCATCGGGGGAAGGCAACCCGGCACAGGCAAACATGCCGGGATGAACCAGTTCGGAACCATGAGTCCACCAGACCGTGTGTCGTACCCCATACAGCGCTTCGAGCAGCCGATGCGAAAAAGCCAGCAGGCCATGCCCCGGGGTGGACCCATAGGCGAACGGCAGGCAGAGGGCGTGCCCGTGTAGAGATTCCCGAGGGTCGGACAGCGGCGCTTCACAGGTGATCGGCGGCTGTGAGAATACCTGACCGCAGCGTGTGCCAAGTGCCTGTTCCAACTGATCTGCGTCAGGAATCTCTTCGGCCAGCGCCGCCAGGGCCAGCGCCTGAGCAGCGTCATGCCAATCTGCAGCAGCCACCAGCGCCTGCAATGGAATCGATCCCGAATCCACCGGGGCCGCTATCGTCAGCGGAAAATATCTCCCGACCTTATCGACACTGGGAACCATCACCCCAACCCAACCCTGCTCACCGCAAATTCCAGACGCCAGGGCAAATCGCCAGACGGGACTCGTCAAATAGGTCTGCAGCCAGGCTTCTCCGATCAGCGCCTTACTGGACGCGATACCGTGCTGCAGCCAATCATCCCAGACATCCTTGAACGGGGCCGACATCTTCCGCTCCACGAAATCGCCGTGACTCGGAATCTTGCCGAAGAAACCGACGTTCACTGAGTCATCCTCTGGGGGCAACGGAACCGATCCAGCTGGTCGAGCTTGAATGGGTTAAAGGCGCTTCGTGCAACCAGTTCATAGGTTGCGGTACGACCACCCAGTTCGAAAACGACTTCGAAGTGTTCCGGACGACTTCCGGGCTTCATGACCGAACCATCGAGAAACTTGAACCAGGCCCAGGGGCCGCTCAGCGATCGCATCGGCGTACCGTTGCCGGGGGACATTTCCACGCGCACCCCGCCAACACCCTGGGGCCCGGGCCAGTCGAAGCTCTGAGCCACTCTGGGACCATGAAAATACTGCGTGGACTGCCCATCGACAGTGAGGGTGAACTGGGTCACCGAAGGATCCATGCTGATCGGTGTCAACTCGAAACCGACATGAGGCACCGTATCGCCGCGGAAGAAAGTATCCCGTATGGCTCGAGCGCGCTCGAACTGAGCGATCGCATCGGGTGTCAGGCGAACCCCGCGAGCGATGGCTGCGCGCCATGGTCGCCGGCCGGTGTCGACCTTGTCCTTCAGATAGGACTCGAAAAATTTATCCGCCTCACCGCCGAAACCAAAAAATCGACCGAAGTCCTCGAGCCGGATTTCCGCTTCTGCAGTTTTTGAAACCGGATATCGATTGTCGATGGCCTGGCGACACAACTGCAATGCGCCAGACTGCCACTGGGACTCGATGTTGGTCGCCACCCCACCGGAGGCAATATTGTCGACACTGGTGGCTGCCGCGCTCAGCAGCGCTTCGAGCATGGGGATTTTCTGACGCTGGGCAGCAAACTGGACCTGCTGAAGAGTCGCCTGGCCGCGTTCGACAACATGTTGGGGCACGCCCTCTGCGCTCTCTTCCCTGGACACCAGCATCATGAAATCCGCAAGTTCACGCAACAGACCAAGCAGATGCGCCATGGGAGACGCATCGGCGCCTGCGCCAGCTTGTCCACCCGCCAGCGTGTGGAACTCATCGAATTCCTCTTCGACGATATTGTTGAATTTTCTGGCCTGGTAGCGATCGGTCGCCGGATCGGTACGACCGCCGAGCATCTGCTCGAGCCGCTCGCGCTGAGCGGCAAAGGCGTCACCGCCGGCATCCCCTTCATCGTCGGATTGCCCGCTGTTACTACCGAAGCTGGTTTCCTTACTGACTTCGCTGATCAGATTGATCAATGGCGAGTCCGCCGGTCTGGCCAGTATGTTGAGAATTCTGGCGGCTTCCCGCGCGTCCTTGAACGGGGCCAGCTCCAGGTCGTAGATGAGTTCCTGATACTCGTCGATGTAATCCTGAAAGTAGAGGTCCCTCAGCTTCAACAGCAGCTCACGGGAGTCTTGAGCGTCACCCAGGTCAACTTCGTCCCTCAGCACCCAGGTTTCGCTGGCAAGACTTTGCACGAGTTCATAGCTGCCAGCACTGCTGAATACGGTTTCATAGCCTTTGCGGGTGAAAAACGCTGGGATGCCATCACTCATCGATCGCCCCGTGTCACGCACGAACACCTCGAGCGACTCCGGTCCGGCTCGCTCGAAAACGGTGAAGCCGGGCAGACCCTGAACGACATTTGTGCCTTTCAGTCGTGCATAGATCCGCTCCTCCGTGGATTCCCGCATGAGTCGCTGTCGCGCCTGGCGAATCAGCACGTCGTCCAGGGGCAGAGGCAATTCCACCGGCCGCTCTTCGACGAGGGCGGTCAGATGTTGCACCAGCGCCTCGTAGCTTTCCTGTCCGATTTCCCGAGGCAGGCGTGTGAACCAGTCGAGACTCACCCAGGCCCCTATTTCCTCAGCGTCGTAGCGTTCTTCGATGCCGAGTCGCAGATAGACCTTCAGTGCTTCATAGGTATAGTCAGAGGGCTGCCGTGTCTGTTTGATCTGTTGTTCCAGGCGCAACATGATGCGTGGCAGCAACTGATTGATCAGCGCCCGCCGGTAAGCCGTTGCCGCCTGTTCGGAGAGCGCATCGCGCTGATCGAGTCCGAGCCCGGTGAAGCTGATCCCCACTTCGTCTTCGCCAGGTACAATTCTGGCGGTGGCGTCCAGCGCCTCCAGCGCCACTTCCGGCTCGTAGCGGTTGGGTGGTACTTCGGCGAGTTTCGATTCCGCGATGGTGGCGCGGGTTGTCACTTCATCGAGAAGTCCCTGGTTTCCAAAAAACGAGACCGTCCAACCGAAGATCAACAACCCCACCACCACGAACACGCCTGCATAGGCGGCTCTCTGCAACCAGGCGCGACGCCTTTCCACTTTTCGGTTGGTACCGGCAATGCCTGCTTCCTGAAACACCACCTTCTGCAACAGCCGGGTCAGGAAATAGCTTCTGCCTTGGCCGCTGTACGATGGCAGCGCCTGCTGTTCGATGCCGAAAGTTCGAGATATCGATGCCATGACCCGATCAATGGGAGTGCCTTCCTGGGTCCCACTGCTGAAGTAGACCCCGCGCAGCATCGCTGCGTCCTCAAAGCGGGAAGAACGGAAAATGTCGTCGATCAGCTCGATCAACGGGGCCTTGAGGCTGTGAATCTGCTGCGGAAAGCCGTAAATGAGCCCACGCCGTTTCAGGTCGCGCTCCTGATGCAGCCGGGTCACCAACCGTTCATCGATCCGTGCGAACAACCCATCGAGTTCTTGTCCGACCCTTTCTCCGATACCCGTCTGCCGGCCGGTTTCATCGAGCGGCAGCGTCAATCCCCAGACCTGTTCGCGCTCATCGGCACCCAGGTCTTCGAAAAAATCCATGAAACCGCTCACCAGGTCACACTTGGTGATCAGAACGTAAACGGGAAAGCGCATACCGAAATAGTCATCCAGTTCCTGTATGCGGTCTTTGATCGCGGCAGCATGTTGTTGCCGCTGTGCCGGGTCCATGAAATCGGTCACGCTGAAGGCGACGATCACACCATTGATGGGACGACGCTTGCGATACTTGCGTAGTAATTCGAGAAATCCCTCCCACGCAGCACGATCAACAGAGGCCTGGCTGTCCTGGGTCGTGTAGCGTCCAGCAGTGTCCAGCAGCAC
>QIDL01000257.1 GCA_003228415.1 Gammaproteobacteria bacterium
AACATCACATTGTCGAGGAGTTCGTCTCTGGAGAGAATGTTTTCCGGATGGCCATCGCAATCAGTCCATTCGTAGAATTTCTCGATGATCCAGCCGGCCAGGCCCATGGGTGAGTCAACCAGGGAGTAACCGAGTGTCTGCGGTCGGGTGCTCTGTTGTTTGGAATAACCGGCACCCCACTGCTGATAGTACCGGGCGCCTGCCAGCGCCTGCCTGTCGCGATCGGTTGGATTTGCCAGAGCCTCCGGGGTGGCTCTGGCGCTCGGCATGTTGACATGAATGCCTTCGCAATGACCGTCGTTCTGAAAACCGATGGCCGTGGTCACGGCAGAACCCCAGTCACCTCCTTGAGCGTAGTAGTTTCCATAGCCCAGGCGCTGCATGAGTTGATCCCAGACCCCGGCGATCTTTTCCACACCCCAGCCTGTGGTGGCGGGTTTGCCCGAGAATCCATAGCCCGGGAGCGAAGGACAGACCACATGAAAGGCATCCTCGGCCTGGCCGCCATGTGCAGCGGGATCCACCAGCGGTTCGATGACCTTGTGAAACTCCACCACGGAACCCGGCCAGCCGTGGGTGATGATGAGTGGCACGGCCTGATCACAAGGGCTTCGATGGTGGATGAAGTGGATATCGAGGCCATCGATTTCGGTCTGGAACTGAGGAAAGCGATTGAGGCTTGCCTCTCGAGCGCGCCAGTCGTAGTCGTTCAGCCAGTAGTCGCGTAATTCCTGAGCGTATGCCAGCGGCAGTCCCTGACTCCAATCGTCAGGCGTTTCCGATTCCGGCCAGCGGGTCAGCTCCAGACGTGCCCGCAGATCGGACAGTACCGCATCGGTAATTTCTATCCGGAAGTCTTTGACATCACTCATTGACTGCATCACCCCCTCGCGTGCATGGGTTAATGATGCATGAGCCGATTGCAACTCGCCATGGAAAAAATTGCTCGTGCTCGATCGACCAAAAGCTCATATAGTCCGGGTAGAAAGGTTCGCCCGAAACCAGAACGTGGAGCAAGGATGTTCAAAATATGAAGGTTGTGACCTTTTTTCATTCCGAGTCCTGATCTCGATGCCGAGCGGCAGGTCTGTCGCTGAAGAAACTACAACCGGAGTTCCCGGATATTGAGATTGAGGACGCGGCAGCTCCAGGCAATCATGAGCGCATGCGCGAAAAAGGTATTCGCAGGTATCCGGCGCTGGCATATCAGGATCAGACTCTCAGTGGCTTTTTTCTGACCAAAGGCCGAATCCGGAGATTTCTCAAGACTTTGTAGACAGTCCCACCATATGCTCCCTCCGCGTTGCAACGGCTCAGCGCCGTTCCTTCTCAGCCAGATTCGGCATACAGCATCCGCCATACAGCATCCGCCATACAGAGAGTCGCACCTGTCCGACAAGCACTGTAACGTGGGCAGGTTACGAATGACCTATCCACGTTCCGGAGCATCAGGTTGTACTCAGCGTGTCAGAATTGAGCGACCCTTATACACAGCGGCCCGGCGAGGCCATGGAACCGCCGAGTCGATTTATTGATCGACTGAAACATCTCGGCCCGAGCGTCATCGTCTCCGGCTCGATCATTGGCTCCGGTGAGATTCTGCTGACGTCCAGCCTGGGCGCCGAAGCTGGATTCGTACTGCTGTGGTGGGTGTTGGTTGCCTGCTGGAGCAAATCCATTGTTCAGGCGGAGCTGGCTCGCTACATCATCACGTCCGGCGACACCTATCTCAGGGCGCTGAATCGGATTCCAGGACGACTGCCTGGTCCCAAGGGGCCGATCAGTTGGCCTCTTCTGCTTGGATTGGTGGCGTTCATCCCGGGCATTATCGGCACCGCCGGCATACTCGGAGGCGCCGGTCAGGCACTTGCGCTGATGACCAACCTCAGTGCAGTCACCGCGACGGCGCTGGTCGCGCTTGGCACCACGCTGGTGCTGTGGACGGGCTCCTATCTGAGTCTGGAGCGCACCATGCTGGCTCTGGTCATGTCGTTCACCGCAATCACCATCGTCAGCGCCGTGCTCATGCAGTTGACTGACAACGCCATGACATTCAGCGATCTGACAGCGGGTCTGACGTTCTCGTTCCCTGCCGAATATGCCGTGCTGGCACTCGCCATGTACGGTTATACGGGCGTAAATTCCGGGGAAATCTCTGCCTACACGTATTGGTGTGTGGAAAAAGGCTACCCGAGTTTCATTGGCGCCGATCGGAGCGATCCCGGCTGGTTGACCCGGGCCCGGGGCTGGATTCGTGTGTTGCATACGGATGTCTGGGCGACGCTTGTTATTCTGACTTTTGCTACCATACCGTTCTACCTGCTCGGCGCCGGAGTGCTGAATCGTAACGATCTGCACCCTGAGGGTCTGGAGACCATCGCCGTGCTGTCAGGGATGTTCACCGCGACTCTGGGACCCTGGTCCTTGTGGCTGTTTGGTATGGGGGCATTTTTTATCTTGTTTTCGACATCGATTTCCGGCATCGGTGCGGGCGGACGCTTTTTACCCGAGTACGCGATCGAACTCGGTTTTCTGAAGCGAGCGAACATCCAACGCCGCATCTGGATTCGGGGCTTTACGCTGGTCGTACCGTTGCTGGGATTTCTCCTCTATATGTTCTTTCAGAGTCCGGTTGCTCTGGTGACCGTTGCCGCCACCGTTGGAGCGATGATGCTGCCCATTCAGAGTGGGGTTACAATATGGCTGCAGCGTACGCACATGGATCCGCGAGTAAGACCTGGCAGAACAGCGGCGATCCTGTTGCGCCTGGTTTTTACGTTTCAGTGTCTCATGGCCGCCGCGGTCATCCGATACGTCGTGTTTTAGCCATGCCACTACTCACCGATGAACACAGAGCCTGGATTGGCACCGAAGAAGCTCGGGTGACCGTCGAAATCGGTCGTCGGGACATCCAGAAATATGCGGCAGCCACCGAGCAGCGACTCCACAAGTATCTGATTGGTGACGAAGCGCCGCCGATGTTCATATTCAATCTGTTCAGCGAGATACCCGCACTGGAAAGCCTCCGTTCCGACGGGTTGGCCAGAGGCGGGAGTGCAGGGCCGAAGTTGCCTTTGAAACGCATCATGGCCGGCGGTACCGAAATCCGGCAACATCGTCCCATCAAACCCGGCGACATACTCGTTGGGATCCGCAAGGTCATAGATATGTATGAAAAGGAGGGTAAGAGTGGACCGCTCATTTTCACGGTACGCGAGCTCGCGATCACCACACAATCTGGTGAACGGGTGATGGAAGAGATCCAGACCGGCATCGCCCGGTAGAAGGTAGAAGGTAGGAACCGGAAGTGCGGCTCAACATAGAACAGATTGCGGTTGGAGACGAATTGCCGGAACGAGAACACACGGCGACCAATGTCGGTCTTTTTCTGTACAACGCTGCCGTGTGGAATCCGCATCGCATCCACTACGATGAGCGATACACCACCGAGGTAGAAGAGCATCCCGCTATCGTCATCGATGGTCCGCTGCAGGGCGACTGGTTGAGCCAGGTCGTGCTCAACTGGTTGGGTGAAAATGGCACGATGAGCCGGTTTGGCTACTCCAATCGCCGCGCCGCCTACCTGGGCGAAACGCTGACCAGCGGAGGGCGTGTGTCTGCAGTCGACACCACCGCCCGCACCGTACAACTGGAGCTGTTCATCAAGAACGAATCCGGAGAAGTCATCACGCCTGGAAATGCGACCGTGTTGTTGGCCGCGTCCGGCCGGCAGCCGGCATATGCGATGTTGACAGAATGAGCATGCACGCT
>QIDL01000373.1 GCA_003228415.1 Gammaproteobacteria bacterium
TTGCGGTGCTGCCGATCGGTATGGCAAAGGGTCTTCCGACCGACCGGACGTTGCGTCGAGCACCTGGCGAAGACTTTTCTGCACCGCCTGGGCCGCGGTTTCGGCGTCTACCGGACGCATGTGTGCGTCACCCATCAACACGAGCGAGGTACCGCGGCTATCCCAGGTGAAGGTCTCGAGACCGTTCTGATTGTAGAAATCGTGGGTGCCCTTCCTCTGCGAAGCATCCCCCCAGGTACCGGCCACATGACCGGAAGCGAAAACGTCCTCGAGAAAATGCAACGCAAATGCCTCATCGAACAGGAGAGATCGAGCGAGCTCTCGTCGCTGGCCGTTGGTGAGCTGCTCGTTGGCCAGCCGGCTTGCCTTCTGCAGGGCGCTCAGGTGGTACCAGGAGTAAATGCCGATGGCGTTGAGCTCGGATCCGGTCTCCAGGGTGGTGGCAGCATACTCCCCGCCTGTCTGATCGGTTCTCTCGCGAGCCAGCAGGAAGTGGGCGTTGTTGGCGCCCGCGCGCGTGGCGTATTCGACATCCGCCCGCTGCAGGCGGGTATCGGCGGTTCGCAAGGCGTTCACTCGCGCGGCGCGGTTGGCTTGACTGGCGAAACGTCGCTGGGCATCTGCGACGAGATCGGAGGTGAGTTCAATCTGCTGCACGGAAACCACGACTGGAATCTTCTCCAGGTCCAACTTCAACTGCGCCGCGACATCGGCCACCGCGAGTATCCAGGTCGAACCGGTGACCGTTTCCAGCATCTCCCGGCTCGAGCAGGCGTGATCTCCGGCGATTGCCGACAACGCCGCCCAGTCGATACAGGCGGGCGTGACGCTCTGATCGGTGTCTGCAGCCTCTTCGCACAGACGTTGTTCGTTGCTGAATCTTGCGTCCTGCCAGAGGCGACTGAAAACGGCTGTACGCTCGGGATCGAGAGTTCCCGCCGCCAGGAGTGCGATGTCGCGATGTTCCGGGTATATCCAGGCGAATGCTGAACTGGCGATCGAGGCCGAACACAACAGTAGAATCGACCTACCCCAGTACCATGAAGCTGAACATCCCTGTCTAGTCGGCATTGTCGTGTTCCTTTTTTTCCGCGACAGCATAACCCAGTTATCGGCCAGAGATGACAGGGTAAAAGCTTCTTTGGTATCTTGCACGCCGCCTTCTGGTCCCGGAAAATCTTCAGGATGACAGCCGCCCGGCTTCTACTCCTCTCAGCACTGTTGAGTCTGGCAACTCCGCTACATGCAGCCGAAGTCCTCGCCACCGGATTGTCAGACCCTGACGACGACGATGTCGAACTGCTGGCGAAGGAGCTGGCAGAAGAACTGGTTCTGAAAGAGGAGACGGAAGACGAAATTTCCATCGATGCGGATAGCTCGCTCGATGTCACCGTCCAGGAGCAAGGACGCGTCGGCTGGTTTACCTTCGCAGACGTGCGTGGCCGGGCCAACAGAGACTACCTGGAAGCTCGGGATGGAGAGACCATCGACGAGTCGGACGTGGCCGTTCGCTTTCGCGTCGGCGCCAACCGTGCGTTCACCGATTCTTTTCGGGTAGCTGGACGGCTGGCCGTGTCCTGCGCCTCGGATTCCTGCAAGCGGGAAGTGGACCTGGAAGAAGACACTCAAGGTGGTTCTGATCGGCTGGTCGAGATCGACGAAGCGTTCATTCACTGGTATCAGGGAGAGCGCTTCGACCTGGCGCTCGGGCGTATGCAGACCAAGTTCATCACCAAGGGCGGGGTGTTCGCAAAGTCGCTGGATCGCAATGATAGCAACAACACCCGGATAACCTGGACCGACGCCGTCCACGGCACACTGCATCTGGAGAACGGATGGGAACCGCACCTGATCCTCCAGTACAACCCCAAAAACGGTCCTGCTCAGGTACTCCGGGATCCGCTGGATTTTTCCAGCGACAAGTCTAGGGCGAGTCTGTTCCTGTCCTTCGTCAACGAAAAGCCGGTACGCTACCTGACACAGCGCGCCATCGATATCAGTTATTACCCGAGCGCTCTGCTGAAAGACGGGTATATAGAGGGTGGTCGCAGAGAAGACTACTGGGGGATTGTCGCGCGCGCGGCCGGACGCTATCCGAAACGCTCCTCAGGAACACGCATCCGCTTTTCGGCAGAAGTGGGTTACGCGCCGGAAACTCCGAGCAAAGCCGGTGTCAGTCTCGCAGGTGATGGAAACACGGATGGCGTGGCCTTCGCGCTGACTCTGTCGCTCATGGACCTGTTTCCGAAACACAGCATAGGCCTGAACTTCGCACGCACCGATGCCGGCTGGCTGCTGTCACCCCAGTACAACAAAAATGAGCGATTGGTAGAGCTTCGCTATATATGGGTGGTAACGGAACGGATCACGTTCGATGTGCGAATCCGGCGACGCAAGGAACTGGATCAGTTGACGGATGCGGTGCAGCGCAGCGTGGAAACCGATGCCTTTGCGCGCTTCACCATGCGATTCAGGAAAAACGAATGAATCGTCCGATGGCCGCCACGGACCGGTATCTGGCACGCTGGGAATAGTTGGGCTGCCGTCAGGCGATCCGGTGGTGCCGGCCAGGTCTGTCTGTTATCTTTTTGTTCGGATACAGCCAGGGAGCGTTCAATGAAGACAACGGTTCGACTACTACCAGGCCTGTTGCTGATGATCTCAGCCGGCGCCTTTGCCGCAAGCGAACTGATGGTCTATGCGAATCAAGGGCAGGATGCCGCACAGCAGGAGCAGGACGAATACCAGTGTTATGGGTGGGGAAAAGGGCAGAGCGGATTCGACCCCATGGCTCAGCCCACTGCCACGGCACCGCCACCCGAACAGCAGGCAAAGCGGGGTGGACTGTTGCGCGGTGCGGCTAGAGGAGCCGTTATTGGCGGGATTGTTGATGGCAGCAGCGGTGCGAAGACCGGCGCTGGGGCGGGAGCGGCGTTAGGGGGCATGCGCCGTATAGATCAGAACAGGCAACAGGCCCAGTCTCAGCAACAGTATGAGCAGCAGCAGGCCGCCCAGTACGAAGCAGGTAGAAGCGCCTATAACCGGGCCTACGCTGCCTGTATGGAAGGTCGTGGATACACCGTGCGATAAGATTGATTGGAGCAGAATACGATTCATGAAAATTACGCTGAAAAAACTTTTCACACTTGGCCTTCTCCTGTTCGGAAGCAGTGCAGCCGCGTTTGAACTATCCGAACCTTTCCTCTGCGCGGTGACTCAGGTTCACCAATGCCGCGACGGCTTCGGCTGCGAAGCGGTGCTGCCTGAAGACGTCAGTGCGCCGACGTTCATCTGGGTCGATGTGAAGGGCAAGCATCTGAAAACCAACAGAAACGCGCCGGGAACTCGAATCAATCGGGTGACGACCCTCGAAAATCGGCACATTCTGCAAGGTGCGGAAGAAGGAGTTCCGGATCGGCCCGACGGCGCCGGCTGGACGATATCCATCGAAAACGAAACCGGACGCTTTGTGGGCGCGATAGCCGTCGCGCAGGCCAGCATCACACTGTTCGGCGCTTGTACCGAGCTCGAGTAGTTAAGGTCGCAGTTGCTGTCGGTGTTGCGCGCGATTCACAACGGCCATACCAGGAGCAGCATCGGGATGCTGACCGCTACCACCAGTATTTCCATCGGCAGCCCGAGTCGCCAGTAGTCTCCGAATTGCAGCCCCCCCGGTCCCAGGATCAGGGTATTGTTCTGATGGCCGATGGGTGTCAGAAAAGCACAGGATGCGCCGATCGCTACCGCCATGAGCAGCGGATCCGG
>QIDL01000276.1 GCA_003228415.1 Gammaproteobacteria bacterium
ATCACCCGAGCGGTTCCCGCGCCCAGCACCAATGCGGCAGCCGTATAGTCCCTGGCCTTTTCCTTGTAGGTCTCCGTGCGCATGTAGTAGGTCAGTCCGGTCCAGCTGAACAGCACCATGATCAGCAACAGAATGCCGATGCGAGTGGAGGTCTCAAAGGTACTCGGTATGACCGAGAAAACGATAATGACCATATAGAGGAAGGGAATGTTCGACCAGATTTCGATGATCCGCTGGAATAGAAGATCGAAGACGCCACCGAAGTAGCCCATGGCGCAACCCACCGTGACACCGATCAGATAGGTAAGCACGGTAAACGCCATCGCGAAGAATATGGCGGTCCGGAATCCGTAGACCAGTCGAGACAGCACATCACGTCCGGTACTGTCTGTGCCAAGATAGTGACCGCGCTGGAAGTCGGGCGCCTGAGAGCGAAGCACACCATCCACGGTATCGTTGGCATAGGGTCCCCAGGGCACCATGGGCATCAATACCCAGTTGTCGGTACCTCGAAATGCGCCTTCGAGCCCGCGATAGTTCACGGGAGTGACCGCATCGGTGCCGGTGAGCCCGTAATTCGAACCGACCTCCACATCGGCGTAGGTCGGAAAGTACCAGCTTCCTTCATAACCGATCATGATGGCGCGGTCGTTGACCAGCAGCTCCGCGAACAGCGACAGGAAAGTCAACGCAAACAGCAGAATGGCCGAGTAGTAGCCGCGGCGTATTTCCCGAAATCGTATGAGCTTTCGAACAGTGAGAGGATTGAGCTGCATGGCTACAGAAAACGCACTCGGGGATCTACCAGCGCCACCAGAATATCGGAGATAATGTTGCCGATAAGCAGCAACAGGCTGGCCAGAAAAACGATACCCATCACCACCGGATAGTCTCGATCAAAAATGCTGGTCAGACCCAGCAGGCCGAAGCCATCGATATCAAAAATTGTTTCTATCAGAAACGACCCCCCGACCAGCAAGGTGATGTTCTGCCCGAATGTCGTTGCGATGGGGATCATCGAATTTCTGAGCGCATGGCCGGATACCGCCTTTTTGAACGGCACTCCTTTGGCGACCGCAGTACGTACGTAGTCGGCCGCCAGATTGTCCATGAGGTTGTTTTTCATCAGCATGGTGGTCACCGCGAAACTTCCCACCAGATAGCAGATCAGCGGTAACGTGGCGTGGTGGATGACATCCAGAACCTTGTCCCCGGCGGTTAATTCATCAAAATTGAAACTGGTGAACCCACCCATGGGAAACCAGTCCACTTCAACCGCAAAGAACAACAGCAGCAACGCCCCGAGCACATAGCCCGGCACCGCATAACCGGCGAACACCAGCACCGAGGTCAGATTATCCATCGCACTTCTATGGCCTATGGCTTTGACCACACCCAGGGGAATACATACCAGGTAGGTGATCACCAGGCTCACCAGACCATAGAACAGGCTGATGGGAAAGCGCTGCCGAATGACATCCCAGACGGGTTCATTGTAGCGATAACTGTTACCCAGATCGCCCCGCATGACCTTGCCCACCCACAGCACATAGCTCTCGTACCAGGGCTTGTCGAAGCCGTAGTACTCCTTGAGCTGCTGCAACTGACCTTCCGACAGCGCCATTCCCTGGCCGGACGAGCGCTGGCTGCTGGAGCCGATGTTCGCCTGCTGAGCTTCCATGATGGCGCGCTCCATTGGCCCACCCGGCACGAAGCGGGTCACCATGAATACCAGCATCGTGATGCCCAGCAGAGTGGGGATGATCAGGAACGTTCGGCGAATGAAGTAGTCGCGCATGGCTCGTCAGCGGGTATCCTGAAAAATTCGGGCGTCATTGGAGCATAGAAGCGGGGGAGCCACAACGTGACGCACTTCGAGACCTGGCCGCGGGTGTTACCAGTCAATCTCCGCAATGACCGGGGCATGATCGGAAGCGGTCAGCGCCTCCTGCTTCTTGCGGAATTCCCGGTCGGTGGCAACATCCCGGAGCCGATCGACGACCGACTGCGAGCCCAGCAACAGATCGATCCTCAAGCCCTGCTTGCGGTGGAAAGCGCCGCCGCGATAGTCCCACCAGGAGAAGGTCTGCTCATCCGGATGACGGTGTCGATAGAGATCGATCAGATCCATCGACAACAGCCTGTTCAGGCGTAGTCGTTCCTCGGCGCTGTGAAACAGGTGACCTTCGCCTCCCTCACCCAGCCAACTGTCCAGCGCCGTCGCCACGATGTTGAAATCCCCACACAACACCTGCGCATCGGTGTGGTTACTGCGGCTCTGCCAGAATTCGGCCAGATCGTCGAACCACTCAAGCTTGGCCCGATAATCATCATGCTCGAGGGTCTTACCGTTCGGGCAGTAAACGGTGGTGAAATCCAGGCGCTCGTCGACTCGTACCGTCAGCAGGCGCGAACCGAAGTCTGCCTGGCCGGGCAGACCGATCTGTAACGCCTCCATGGGCAAGCGGCTCAGTACCGCAACGCCATTCCAGCTTTTCTGCCCGTGGGTGACGGCACGATAACCCAATGCCTCTATCTCAGCATGGGGAAAAGACTCGTCTACGAGCTTCAATTCCTGTAACCCCACCACGTCGGGCTGACGCTGTTCCAGCCAGATCTTAAGAAAATCGAGCCGGGCTTTCAGACCGTTGACGTTCCACGTCGCTATCTTCATGGCGCGAATGCAATCTCCAGCACGGCCTACAGGTTGCGTAACGACGGTGCTTCTCCGGTACTGCCCCGGGTTATACCGGCAACCCGCGCATTCCTGGCCGAGGATTTGGGAAAGGACTTCGATAGTTCCGGACCTGCCGCCGTGAGCCCGCCATCCACCACCAGCTTCTCACCGGTGACGAATGTCGCATCGTCGCTGGCCAGAAATAATGCGGCACCGGCGATGTGGTCTCCCGAGCCATATTCCGGCCAGGGCTGCACCTTTTCGAACGCGCGCCGGGTCGCTTCCGGGTCGCCGCCATCGGCCAGCGGTGTCGCTATAAAGCCGGGGCAGATGGCGTTGACGCGAATTCGATCCGCCGCCAACTCGACCGCCGCCGATTGGGTCAGACTGATTACCGCGGCTTTTGCGGCCGAGTAGACCAGTGGACCGCCGTCTCCGCTGAGTCCGGCAATCGAGGAGGTATTGATGATGGATCCACCCCGTGCCGCGGCACGCATCATGCGCGCGCCATGCTTGATGCCGAGAAATACCCCCTTGGCCAGCACATCGAATGTGTAGTCCCAGTCTTCAATCGTTGTTTCGGTGAGCGGGCCTATCGCGCCACCGACACCGGCATTGTTGAAGAGGATATCCAACCCGCCGAAGCAGCTTTCGGCATGGGCGAGCATGGCCTCGATGTCCGGCTCCCGGGCAACATCGGTCTGGATAAAGGATACGGACTCTTCATAGCCCTCTCCGGCAAGATCTTCCATGACCACAGCGCCAGCCGCTGCGTTGTAGTCTGCTATGACAACCCGTGCACCTTCGTGTAGAAACCGCCGAACCGTGGCGAGCCCCATGCCGCTGGCCCCACCTGTGATAACGGCAACTTTGTGCTGTAGTCTCATGACATACCTCCCTGGGAGAGTGTATCCCAGGCGAGATGCCGTTTTCGCGTAACCGTAAAAAAGAACGCGGAGCGCGTACTACTCGACCGCGCCCCGCGATGACCAGACTATCGGCTTACCCATTATTGTTGTTGCTTTCCTCGGGGCAGCGCTTTGTTGTTGTTGGCCTGGAGAACGCATTGTGGAGATCCGACCCTG
>QIDL01000355.1 GCA_003228415.1 Gammaproteobacteria bacterium
TCGTCCACGAACCACCATTGGGCCTTTGCGCGCGTGTGGTCGAGATCGAGCAGCAGATAGCCGTGTTCCCGGAAGTTTGCATAGTGAATGTGCGGTCGGTCGCGCACCACTGCCTGTTCGCGCTCTCTGGCGGTCACCGGGTCCCCCCGCCAGGGTCCTGGAGACGTCACCGAAGGCGTGATGAGTTCCACCGCCAGCGAACCTTCTCCGGAGCTGGAATCGTAACCGTCACCCATGGGGTCTGGAGTGACATCAATCGCCCAGGCACTGTGAATATCACCAGTGAGAATCACGGTGTTGTCGATGTGCTCGGCTCGCAGCTGCTCGAGCACGGCATCCCGTGAGTGAGGATAGCCGTCCCACTGGTCGACGTTCAGCAGCACACCTTCATCATCGATCAACTGGGCAAACATCAGTTGCTGACCGATAATCTTCCAGGTCGTGCCGGTGCGCTCCGCCACTCGGAGTTGCTCGGCGAGCCAGGCCTGCTGATCTGCTCCGAGAATGGTTCGGGTTGCATCGTTCAGCTTCACATTGTCTGTGCGTTCGGCGATCTGTTTTGAGCGTCCGTGCAGGCGTGTGTCGAGCATGATCAGACTGGCCAGGTCGCCCAGTTGAAAGCTTCGGTAAATGAACGAACCAGCCGCGGATGGTTGTTCCCGAATCGGCAGCCACTCGTGGTAGGCCTGCACCGCCGCCCGTCTGCGATCCGACCAACTGCCTTCGCCAAGCTCGGGGTTGTGGTTTTGTGCCCCATCACGCCAGCTGTTGTTGCTGCTTTCATGATCATCCCAGACACAGATCCAGGGGTGTTCTCTATGTGCGGCCTGCAGATCGGGATCGGTTCGGTACTGTGCATATCTTGCGCGGTAATCGCTGAGACTGATGATCTCGTGCGGGGGGTAGTGCACGCGTCCGAGTTCACTGCCATTGCCGTATTCATTGGGGGCGTACTCGTAGAGGTAGTCGCCGAGGTGCAGCACCAGATCGAGATCGCTTCGTTTGGCAATATGTGCGTAGGCATTGAAGTAGCCGAAAGGCAGATTCGCGCAGCTCGCGGCCACAAGACGCAGACGGCTGGCGGTACGCTCGGGCAGGGTGCGGGTTCGACCGACGTCACTGGCTTCTTTGTCAGTCTCGAATCGATAGTAGTAGGATCGACCTGGCTCGAGACCCAGGGCATCCACCTTGACCGTATGGTCGCGTGCCGGTAGTGCGCTGACGAGACCCTGATTGACCGGGTGCAGCAAGTCCGGATCTGTTGCGATCACCCAGCGTACCGGAGTGACCTCGTCTGTTGGCACCGTCACCCGAGTCCAGAGAATGACCCGATCGGACAGCGGGTCGCCGCTGGCCACACCGTGCTGGAATACACGATCCGAGCCGCTCAAGGAGCCTTGTGTGGTATTGGCGCGTGGTGCTGCCGCCAGCAGCCCGGAACCTGCGGTTCCGGTCAGAGCAGATGCATAGCCGACGAAGCGTCGACGAGTGAGAGGGTATTTGTCAGTCATGAGGGATGGTTCCTGATGCGGTGTGGCGGCTACTCGGATCGCTCGGCGAATCTCTGGGTCGAGACGGGTTACGGCTAGGCGCGTCCAGCTTCTGTCGCTTCAGCCACTTCGTCGAGCCGCCCTGTTTTTACGTCGTAGACATAGCCGTAGATGGGGATCTCGGGGGGAACCAATGGATGATTCCGTACTGTCAGAACATCTTCGACGACGCTTTTCTCACGGTCGGAGATGGTGAGCCAATCGAATTTGCCGCCCTCCGTTGAGCCTGGTCCTGCGCCGGAATCATGCCATCCGGATGCATCAACGGTGGCGGTCTTCAAACTGCTCTCGAGCAGACCACGCATGATCTCGTCGGTGAACGTTTCCATGCCGCAATCCGAATGATGGACGACGAACCACTCACGGGTGCCGAGCAATTTATACGAGATCACCAGAGAGCGAATGGCATCATCGCTGGCTCTACCTCCAGCATTGCGGATGATGTGGGCATCGCCTTCTGCCAACCCGGCATATTTTGCAGGGTCGAGCCGTGCATCCATGCAGGTAAGAATTGCGAATTGTCTTCCCGGCGGCATCGGCAGCTCCGCTTTGCTACCAAAATCTGCTGCATATCTGGCGTTGGCAGCCTTCACTTCATCTACGATCTGACTCATCGTTCATCTCCAATTGATTAGTGTACTTTTCTGGATCACAGGTCAGGTTGCTCTCGGCCGGTCTGGTCATAGAGGTACCCCCAGAGCCCTGGCTGCAAAATCGCGAATGCGCTTGTAATCGGCTTTGCCGTTCGGTGCCCTTTCCAGATCGTCCTTGGCGAGGATGCGCTTCGGCAGTTTGTATCCCGCCAGTTCCTTGCGAGTGAAGTCTCTGAGCGCGATCTCGTCGAGTTCGAACCCGTTGTGCAGCGCTACCACCGCGTTCACCGATTGACCCCACTTTTTGTCCGGGAGACCGACCACCAGAGCATCCGCCACCGATTCGTGGTTTTTCAGTGCTTCTTCCACTTCTTCCGGGTAGACCTTCTCTCCAGCGCTATTGATGCAGTTGCTGCCCCGACCGAGCAGGGTCAGCGAACCGTCTTTTTCGACGCGCACCCAGTCGCCGGGTATCGAGTAGCGCACCCCATCGATGACCGGAAAGGTGCTCGCGGTCTTTGCTTCGTCCTTGTAGTAACCCACGGGCAGAAATCCTGTGACACCCACCATGCCCGATTCACCCACGCCGACTTCTTTGAGATTCTCGTCGAAAATCTTGCAGGAAGGACCGAGTTTGAATGTGGCGACTTCGATGGTCTCATCCCTGGTCATGACAGACGAACCGAGGCCGATGGCTTCGGAAGAAGAAAAGCCGTCTGCCAGCAGCAGGTTTTCGTTGTGCCGGAGCAGTCCGGCTTTGATTTCGCGTGTCCACATGACACCGGAAGAGTTGATGATCCCGAGTGAGGAGATATCGAATTTCCCCGGCTCGGCGTCGAGTGCTTCCAGCATGGGCCGGGCAAATGCATCGCCGACAATGGTGCTGGCGGTGACTTTGTGGCGGTCGATGGCTTTGAGCGCTTCGAACGCATCGAAGCTGTGGCCCATCAGCGTGATGCAGGTGCCGGCATGCATCATGGCGTTGATGGCAGACATCAGGCCGGTGCCGTGCATGATCGGCGGCAATGGCAAATTCACCGGTGTCGGTTGTTCCTCGAGGCGCTCCATGTAGGCATCGAGATCGGGGGATGGGGGAATGCCCAGGCGAGGATTGCCTCCGGCACCCAGCGCACACCAGAGATCTCCGTGGCGCCACATGACGCCTTTGGGCATGCCGGTCGTGCCTCCGGTATAGAGCAGCAGCAGATCATCCGGTGAACGTTCCAGGCTCAACGGCTCGCCGCTCCCGGTGGCCACCAGTTCGTCATAGCCGAGTACCCCATCGTTGCCCGTATGGCCATCGGCGACCTCGATCCATTGGGTCACCGCTGGTAATTCGGATCTGATCGACCGAACGTGATGGGCGAATTCCGCTCCGTAAACCACCGTCGTGGCGTCGGAATTATCCAATAGATAAATCAGCTCGTGGTCCACGTAGCGATAGTTCACGTTCACATGGGTGAGGCGTGCCTTGAATCCCGCCGCGATGCCTTCGCTGTATTCCGGGCAATTGCGCAGATAGAAGGCGATTTTGTCGCCGGTGGTGGCGCCGCCGGTGAGCAGTTGCCGCGCCAGATTGTTGCTGCGACGGCTGAACTCACCCCAGTTGAT
>QIDL01000045.1 GCA_003228415.1 Gammaproteobacteria bacterium
GGCAAATCCGTCGACGTGCTTTTTTCCAGGATACGTCGCATGCCGCTGTTGCCCGTTGCCGATCCGGGCAGCCTGAGTGGGGAGACTTATACCCACATCCTGGCTTACATACTGCAGTTCAATGGCCTGGCGCCGGGCGCTGCCCTGGCCACTGACAAACCGGCCTTCGACAACCTGATCATCCCGACAATCCTCTCTTCGGAGAACGGAGAACGGCCTCCCACAGCATCGGTCATGGAGAATTCCAGCCAATCCGAACTTCTCGACAATCTCAGTGCGGTAACCGATGAAATGCTCGACAACCCTTCGCCCGACGATTGGCTCATCTGGCGACGCACTTACGACAGCATGGGTTTCAGCCCGCTTGAACAAATCAACAAACAGAACGTGGCGGATCTGAAGTTAGCCTGGCGGGCTCCTTTGCGAGCGGGCGAAAACATGCCTTCACCGCTGATTCACCAGGGTGTGATGTTCTTCCACACCTACCCCGATACCGTGCTGGCCATGGACGCCACCAACGGTAAAGTGCTCTGGCGCCATCAATACACACCACAATCCAGATCGAGCAAGAAGATGGGTATCGCTCTGTATGGCGACAAGGTGCTGGTACCCACTTCCGACCTGCATCTGCTGGCATTGAACGTTAGAACCGGCGAGTTGCTCTGGGATCACGATATCGCAACCGAATCACCCAAGACCGAATACTATCAGTTGCGAAGCGCGCCCCTGGTGGCAGGCAACAACGTCATCCAGGGTGTCATGTCTTTTCGGGTACCAAAAGGCAGCTTCATCGTCGCCGTGGACATCGACACCGGTGTCGAATCCTGGCGTTTCAACACGGTGGCCAGGCCAGGCGAACCAGGCGGCAATACCTGGAATGATCTGCCGCTGGATGAGCGCAATGGCGGCTCGGTGTGGGTGACCGGCAGCTACGACGCCGATCTCAACCTGGTGTACTTCGGAGCCGCGCCTACTTACGACACCCTGCCGCTCATGCATCCGGTTGATAGAGAGGGTGTCAATAACGATGCGCTGTTCACCAATGCCACCATCGCGCTGAATCCCGAATCCGGAGAACTCATCTGGTACTACCAGCACCTGGCCAACGATCAATGGGATCTGGATTGGGCATTCGAGCGGCAGATTCTGAATCTGCCCGTCCACGGTGAGATACGCAAAGTGGTTCTCACCGTCGGGAAAATGGCCATCGTTGAAGCGGTCGATGCCGCCACCGGCGAATACCTGTTCTCCATCGATCTGGGTCTGCAGAACGTGGTTGCCGCCATCGACCCTGTCACCGGCGCCAAAACCATCTCTCCCGACGCCGTGCCCAGTCTCACGGAAACCCACTTGATCTGCCCGACCGCCGTCGGGGCAAGGAGCTGGCCGCCCACCTCCTACAATCCGCAAACGAAGATCCTTTATCTGCCGCTCACCGAAGGCTGCATGGCGGGCGGACCAGACGGCAGCAAGGGTCTGCTCACCTCCGGCGTCGGCCTGACCATGCGTCCGCACCCGGATAGCAGCGATGGCAACATGGGCCGTCTACAGGCGGTCAACCTGGCGCGCCGGCAATTGGCCTGGAGCCACCGCCAGCCCACTCCGTTGGTCAGCGCAACCCTGGCCACCGGCGGAGGGGTGGTTTTCTTCGGTGATCTGGATCCTTCTCTCAAGGCTTTTGACGACACGACCGGCGAACTCCTGTGGCAGGCTGAGCTCGACGACATCCCCGGTTCGAATCTCATCACCTACCGGGTCAACGGCAGGCAATATGTCGCTGTCGTGGTAGGGCAGCCCAACAATGTTGCGCGAGACTGGTCGGCCATCTATCGCAGATTCGCGGAACTCAAGGGACTTTCGATCGAGGATTCACCCGGTGGAGGCGCCGCCATCTGGGTGTTCGCGTTGGATGATTCGTAACGAATGAGCGGGTAAGCCGGCTCACCTGACGCACAATTGAAAACTCGGTATCAGATTCTGGATTCAGGGCTCGGAATCGGTCTGCCGACGCAGCTCGCTCACCAGATACTCCAGATCTGTCACCCGTCGTTCCAGTTTCTCCATGGCCGTGTCGGCCGCCGTCTCTGCAGTCTCCTCCACGGCAACCTTCTCGACGGCGGTGTGGCTGTTCGCCGCTTGCAGCGCTGGCGCCGCGCGAAATAGGTCTACCTCGACCGGGCCAGAGAGCAGGTGCATGAACTCGGAATCCCTGCGTCCAGGGGTGCGCGGCAACTCTTCGACCAGCGGACCACCCTGGTACTCGAGCAGACTCATCAGCGCAGCCATCACTGCCGAATTGTCCTCGAACGAGTGCAGCCTGCCACTATTCGCCCGCAACTCGCCTGGAGTGCGCGCGCCACGCAATAGAAGCACACACACGATCGCGAACTGCGGCGCATCAAACGTGTAGTCACTGAAAGGTGTATTACACAAACGCTGAGTATATTTCTCCACCTGGGTCTTGAAATTTTCTTCGGTACGCAGCAGGTGCTTGGACTCAAGAGATCGAACGGTGCGCAGCACCAGGCCGGATTCCAGCGACATCACCGGATCGCGTGACGATTTCTGATTGCAGGCGCTGGTAAGGGCATTGAGCGTCATCGGATACTGATCCGGAGTGACGACCGACTTTTCCATCAGACAACCCATGACGCGGGCTTCATGCTCGCTCAACTCCATCGGGTTCAATGCCTCCTCATCCGGTGAACCTTATCGAGGATACACAATCCAACCCGTGGAGGTCGAAAACGAGCGGAGCCCATGACTGAGAGAAAAGAGACTGAGAGAAAAGAGACTGAGAGAAAAGAGACTGAAAGAAAAGAGACCGGAATACAAATGATCGGAAAAATTGCGCTGTTGATTGTCGGCCTGTCTTTGTACAGCCCGTGGGTCGGCGCATCAAATGCAGCGCCACACTACAAACCGTCTTCACGCAGCCCCGAAGCGCTGGACATCACCACGAATTCCTACGGATTCAGCCGCTCAGCGCCCAGCGCGCTGGAACTCGGCCAGCAAGCCGCAGACTTCACCCTGCCACGTGCCGGAGGTGGTGTATCTTCCCTGGCAGAGGCACGAACTCGGGGTCCGGTGGTCATCATCTTCTACCGCGGACATTGGTGACCCGCCTGTAATGTACAACTCGGCGAGTTGCAGAATCAGATAGACCGCTTCCGGCGGCGCAACATCACCCTCATCGCCATATCGGTCGACAATGCCGATGATTCCCTGGCCATGATTCGGCGGCTGGGCTTGTCATTCGACCTTGCCAGCGATCCTGGTCAGACCATCGTCAAAGCATTTGGTGTGCAGAATCCCGACACTCGGGAACTGGCCTTGCATGCGGTATACATCGTCGATGAGCAAGGCCGGATCTTCTACCGAAAAGTGGCACGACGCAGACCGGTCTCTGCAGAGCTGATCGATGCCATCGATGCGCATCGGGGGCTGTACCCACAATCCGATCGCATCGCTCCGGCCAAACGCATTGCAGTCGCCTATCCTCAGAACAACTTTCAGGCGCTGATCGAAATCTCCAAGGTTGAGCAGTTGCCCGGCTTGATAGACGCGCAAGGATTGGCGGAGGTCCAGGTACTGATCGAAGCACGTGAGAGCGACAATGCACTGTTTGCCTTCAAACGATTGATTCAAACGAGTTCCGGGGCGAGCCCCGAGGATCTATATGACACTGCGGCCTGGCTGGTTCGACAAAGCTACTTTCCAGACAACAGCGCGGCCATGGAAGCCGGTGT
>QIDL01000565.1 GCA_003228415.1 Gammaproteobacteria bacterium
AACCTGACTCTGCGCGTGCAGAAATACCCGGCCAAATCCAAGTTCCTTGGCTTTTTCTATGGTGGCATCGAGCAGATCCTGACCGATACCACTGCCTCGCTGGCTCTGTTGCACAGCCATTCGACCGATCTGACCCTTTGGTAACAAGCGCCCGCAACCTACTCGCAGACCTGATTCATTGATTGCCAGAAAATGGTGGGCAATATCGTCCTGACCGTCCCATTCGATTTCCTGTGGGACGCCTTGCTCTTCGATGAATACCTCACCACGAATGGCCTGCAGGACCTTTCGATGAGAAATCCAATCTACCGGAACGACGTGGACTTTCATTTTGAGCTCCGATCTACTTCGAGGAATCAGGCCGACGGGATCTGGCCAGCCGTGGGGCGATGCCGATGTACCCGGAGGGCGTGAGCGCCGCCAGTTCAGCCTTTGCCTGCGCTGGAATCTCGAGTTCCTCGAGCACTTCCCGATAAAGCCCGGCGTCCATCTGCCGACCACGGGTCAGATTCTTGAGTTGTTCGTAGGGCGTTACGCATCCGTAGCGGCGCATCACCGTCTGTATCGCCTCGGTCAGCACCTCCCAACGGTCCATCAGATCCTCGGTGATTGCCTGGGCATTGACCTCCAGGCGGCTCATGCCTTTGAGCGTCGACTCATAGGCGAGCAGGCAGTGACCGAAGGCACTACCAATGTTACGCAGCACCGTGGAATCCGATAAATCCCGTTGCCATCTGGACACCTGCAGTTTTGCGGCCATGTGCTCCAGCAGCGCGTTGGCGATGCCCAGGTTGCCTTCGGAGTTTTCGAAGTCGATGGGATTGACCTTGTGGGGCATGGTCGAAGAGCCGGTTTCGCCCTCGACCTTACGCTGTTTGAAGTAGTCGATTGAGACATAGCTCCAGATATCCCGGTCGAAGTCCAGCAGCACCTGATTGAAACGACACAGCGTGTGGAACCACTCGGCGATGTAGTCGTGTGGTTCGATCTGGGTGGTATGCGGGTTGTTGGTGACGCCGAGGCTTTCAACGAATCCGGCAGACAGTATCTCCCAGTCCGCGTTCGGGTAGGCGATAAGATGCGCGTTGAAGCTGCCTACGGCCCCGTTCATTTTTCCGAGAGCCGTCTGCGTGCTGAATTGCGAGAATTGTCTCGCCAGACGCTGGTGGACGTTTGCGAGCTCCTTGCCGAGGGTTGTGGGTGATGCGGGTTGGCCATGGGTTCGAGACAGCATGGCCAGATCCGCCGTCGCTCTGGCCAGGGTGTCGATCTCGATCAGCAGCCGCTCCATCACAGGCAGTAATACCGACCGGGCCCGCGTCAGCATCAGTGCGTGTGAGAGATTGTTTATGTCTTCCGAGGTGCAGGCAAAGTGCACGAATTCGATGTGTGGTGCCAGCCCGTCGATTGCACCGATCGCAGCTTTGACAAAGTATTCCACGGCCTTCACGTCGTGGTTGGTGGTGCGTTCCAGGGCCTTTATGCTGTTCGCATCGGCGACGCCGAAGCTGGAAAAAATCCGAGTGATGGCTTCCTGCTGATCGCCGCTGAGCGGAGGCAGCTCGGCAACGTCTTTTGCCTCGGCAAGGGCCAGGAACCAGCGGCACTCGACTTCTACCCGCGCATGGAGCAGGCCGAATTCGCTCAGGATCGGAGCGAGGGGCTCGATTTTGCCGCGATAACGGCCGTCCAGGGCGCCGAGGGCAAGAATGGGATCGAAGCTCATGGGCTGTGTCCGGCAGTTCAGTGAATGGTGGATTTCAGTATTGTATGAAGCGCGCCCAGCGCCCGCAGCACCGATTTTCGCTGCAATATCAGTTGCCAGCGGCGACCGCCCAGTTGCTGCCAGAGCCAGGCGAATCGGACTCCGCCAAGCAACAGCGCACGGATGTCGTTCGCCACCGATTGCTGTTGTAACAGGTCCGGATTGCCGGTGACCTGAACGCGTTTCCCGAGCGTGCTGATCGATGACTGATACAGCGCGGCAAACTCTGAATCGGTCGGCGCCTGTGGCAGCGCATCGAGCCCCCGACCGAGCTGTTGCAATGCCTCGCCCGACCTTCCCAGCAGATTGGCCAACCCGATCAACTGCAGGCCGTAGCGTAGCACTTCCGGATTCTCCGGTTTGCCACGCAGTGCATTGATGGCGCTGGCGACCCCCGGCTCGAAATTGTCGATTGCCGGGAAGACGTCGCGCATGGATTCGGCATGCTGGCTGGTGATCGCTCGTTTTACCGCTGCGATCGTCGCCGGATCTTGCGGGATGCCGCGCGCGCGGCTGTGGACCAGTTCGGCGGCGAGCATGATCCCCGCCAGAGCAAGAGAGCGATAGTCGGTCAGATCTTCAATGTGGTTGATGCTCATGCGGCCAGGCTGTCGATCATTGTTGTGCTGAAACCAAGGCGTTGCTCGGCACGTTGAATGACACCGCCACCGAGGCAGATATCATCATCGTAGAAACAGACGTACTGGCCCGGGGTGATGGCGCGCTGGGGAATCTCGAAAGTGACCCGCAGTGTGCCATCTGCGCGTGTCTGCACGGTACAGGGTTGATCGGCCTGTCGGTAGCGGACCTTCGCGGCACAGACCAGCGGCAGCTGCGGTTTCGGGACCAACCAGCTGAGTTCGGCGACGGACAGCCAGCAGCCTTCCAGATGTTGCGGGATCTGAGTCGCCACCAGGGTATTGCTGTCTGTGAGTTTGTCGCAGACGAACCAGGGAGCTTCGGGGCGATGATGCAGACCGCCGATGCCAAGTCCCTGACGCTGTCCCAGCGTGTAATAGGCGAGCCCCCGATGTCGGCCGATGGTGAAGCCGTCCGGATCTTTGATCGGCCCGGGATCCGTGGGCAGATAGCGGGCGAGAAAGTCTGCGAAGCGACGCTCGCCGATGAAGCAGATGCCGGTGCTGTCTTTTTTGCGATGGTTGTTGAAGCCTGCCTGCTCGGCGATCCTTCGAACTTCGGTCTTTTTCATCTCGCCCAGGGGGAACAGGCAACGCGCCAGTTTGGCGATTGGAACCGCCTGCAGGAAATAGCTTTGATCTTTCGATGCATCGAGGCCTTTCTTCAGGACAAAGCGGCCGTCATCGAGGGTCGCACCCCTGACATAATGGCCGGTGGCAATGTAGTCGGCGCCCAGGGTGCCGGCATAGTCGACAAATTGCTTGAACTTGATCTCCCGGTTACAGAGCACGTCCGGGTTGGGCGTGCGCCCCGCGGCGTATTCACGGAGAAACTCCCGGAATACATTGTCCCGGTACTGGCTGGCGAAATTGGCCGTGTGCAGCTCGATACCGAGACGGTGACAGACTTGATCGGCGTCCAGAAGATCCGTTGCCGCGGTGCAATACTCGGTGCCGTCGTCCTCATCCCAGTTCTTCATGAACAGGCCGATTACATTGTAGCCCTGTTCTTTCAGCAGCTGGGCGGCTACCGACGAATCGACCCCGCCGGACATGCCGACCACCACAGTCGTCTGATCGGGTGTGTGGACGGGCCTGCTCATCGGGCTATTTTACATGGGTGGCGGGACATGCGCCCGGTACGGATAATGCGTCTCCTGTAGAGGTAAGAGTTTGAGGGAAAAGTGCATGGCGAACGATAGACTCAGCCACCTCAATGCCAGGGGCGAGGCCAATATGGTCGATGTCTCGGGCAAGGCGGACAATAAACGCGTTGCCGTGGCGTCGGCGTGTCTGACTATGCGTGCCGAGACCCTGGCGGAGATACTCGATCGGG
>QIDL01000474.1 GCA_003228415.1 Gammaproteobacteria bacterium
GAAGAGATGCGCGGTGACCACCGGGCGTGATCCTCATCGATACATCCGCCTGGGTGGAGTTTCTTCGCGATACCGGCTCACCAGTCTGCAACCGTGTGGACGCGCTACTCGGCGATGACATTGCCAGTTGCGAAGCCATTCGGATGGAGCTGTTGGCCGGTGCCCGGAACCAGCAGCACCTGATACAACTACGCCGACTGCTTGCGCGCACTTCCCTGATTGCGATAGTCCCCGGCGACTATGATCAGGCGGCAGCCCTGTACCGACGGTGCCGTATCAGCGGCGCAACTCCGAGAAAACTCATCGACTGCCTGATCGCCGCCGTGGCCATCCGCGCCGAAGTGCCTGTGCTCCACCGTGACAGCGATTTCGACGTTCTCGCGCAAAACACGCCGCTGGAAATCGATGCGAACTGAAATGCCTCACCAATCAAGATCATCGGGCACCACGAACTTCGCGTAGTGGTCATCGTCCGGGGAAGGTGCCGCTGATTGTTTTCCGTGGGCGACCATGATGCGCTTGGGATCACGGGCGCTGATCTGATCGGCAACCGGTCTCGACACGAGATGGTAGCGGCCGTCGTTGTTGACGATGACCAGGGTGCCGGCGCTCAGTTGATCGCGCTGCGCGCGGGGAACGTGGATTTTCTTGATTTTCTTGCCGTGCACGAAATTGTAGGCCACGTCGTCATCTCTGGTGGCACTTGCCCGTTGATCGTTTTGCAGGATGATCTGTTTGATTTCGGCGCGCTGCGCTTTGGCGGCGGCCTTCTCGTTGCGTGCACGAGCTAGCGCCCGGTCATGCTCCGCTTTCTGTGCGATGTGCTGCCGCGCGGCGGACTTCGGATCCACCGTGGGCTCATGGCGACGCGCCTGTTTTTCGGCGCGGGATTGGCGTTCGGCCTTCCTGGCTTGATGGTTTGTGGCCAACCCGGCTTTGACGAGCTGGTCTCGCAGGCTACCGGCCACGATGCAGCCGCTGTGGTGAGGTTCTATTCATGGATATATTGGTACCGGTCGGTCTGGTCGGGTTATGGTTGCCTCCGGATTCAAACAATTTCTGACACATTCTGCGAGCAGAAATTTGCGCCCGCATGGAATCGATATGGTCCCGATATGAACATGAACAACGTACGCGTCACTCTGAAGTCGAGCCTGTTGCTCCTGCTCATCCTCCCCGGATTGGCCGCATCGTCCGAGGCGGGCGGCTCCCCGGACAACTGGCCGCGTGAGATCGTGATCGCCAATGGGGTCATCGTCATTTACCAGCCTCAGCCTGAGACTCTCGAGGACAATCTGCTGAAATTCAGAGCCGCTGTAGGAGTCGAGATTGAGGGGAATGACCCTGTGTTTGGTGCTGTCTGGTTCGAAGCCCGTCTGGAAACCGACCGCTCTGAACGGACGGCTTTGATTACCGATCTCAAGGTGGTGGATGTGCGCTTTCCCAGCCAGGATCCGACCAAGCTGAAAGGCCTCAGTGACCTGCTCGAAACCGCGATCCCGAGATCGGATCTACCCATAGAAATGGATGAATTGATTGCCACGCTCGAGCTGGCAGAAACCCAGGCCCGAACTTCGCAGACAATCAACACCGACCCACCGGTGATGCTGTTTACCGAAGAGCCGACCGTGCTGATCATGATCGATGGTGAACCGCGGCTGGTGGATACCGTAGAAAGCAACGTTCAACGGGTCATGAATACGCCGTATACGTTGTTGCTGGATAAAAGACAGCTGACCTATTACCTCTACGCCGACAAGGATAGTTGGTACCGAGCAGCCGAACTGAAGGGTGATTGGCAACCCCTCGAGAGAGTACCTGCCGGTATTGCCAGACTTGCTCCTGAACAACAGCAAGTGGAGGAGGAAGAAATCGATGAGGAGGCGCAGGTTGGGCCGCCACCGAAGATCATCGTCGCCACAGAACCCACCGAACTCATTTCGAGTACCGGCAAGCCCGAATATGCCTCCATTGCGGGCACCAGCCTGCTCTATGTCAGCAATACCGACAGCGACCTGCTGATGGACACCGACACGCAGGAACACTACGTACTGCTATCCGGGCGCTGGTTCGTCAGCAAGTCCCTGGAAGGACCCTGGCGCTACATGGCGGTCGAGGATCTTCCAGGGGAATTCAACAAGATCCCGGAAGATTCCGAGCTGGGCACGGTGCTGTATGCGGTGCCGGGGACCGATGTCGCCCGGGAGGCGGTGCTGGATGCCCAGGTTCCTCAGACAGCGGCCATAGAAAAGGCCAAAGCCAGCATTAATATTGAGTACGACGGCGAGCCAGAGTTCGAAAAGATCGATGGCACGGATATGCGGTGGGCGCGCAACACGGTAACGCCGGTGATTCAGGTGAACCAGGGATACTACGCGGTGGACGAGGCGGTCTGGTTTACCGCCAACAACCCGAATGGCCCCTGGGCGATTGCTCTGGCAGTGCCCGATGCGATCTACACCATTCCCGCCGACTCACCGGTGTACAACGTGACCTTTGTGCGGATCTACGGCGAGACCGATGAGGTCGTCTACGTCGGCTACACGCCCGGGTATACCAACACCTATGTCTACAATACGACCATCGTCTATGGTACCGGCTACTACTGGCCTGGCTGGTATGGCAGCTACTATTATCCCCGCTACTCGACCTGGGGATATCATGTGCGCTGGAATCCCTGGACGGGTTTCAGATTCGGGCTCAGCTACAGCACCGGTCCGTTCACCTTCTACATTGGAGGTGGGGGGTGGTACCGCGGAGGCTGGTGGGGTCCGGGTCACTACCGCGGATATCGATACGGTTACCGGCACGGCTATCGACACGGGGTCAGAAGGGGCTACCGGGCCGGCTACTATGCGGGCCGGCACAGCGCGTCACGTAACAACATCTACAAAAGCAACCGCAATCAGGCGCGCGTATCCAACACCTCGTTGGTAGCGAGAAACAACGCCCGTGCCGGTACGGCAAAGAACCGGACGCAGGCAGGCGGTGTTGCGAGTGCTGTTGCAGGTAACCGGGCCCAGACGGGTGGCTCGCTCGGTGCTGCCGCCGCTGGCCGTGCCAACAACGTCTACGCCGACAAGAAAGGCAACGTCTACCGGCAGACCTCCAGCGGCTGGGAACAGAGAACGAGTGACAGTTGGCAATCCTCTCGAGGATCGTCGCAAGGAAGGGAGCAGACTGCCCAGCAACGTAGTAACCCGGGAACTCAACCACGCACTCGTCAGCAGAGCCCGCAGTCGAGCCAGCGCTTCAGTCAGCAACAATCTCAGCGTTCGAGCTATTCGAGCTACGGAGGCTCGAACGATCTGAACAGGAGCTCCTGGGCCCGCCAGCAAGGCAGTCAGCGTTCGAGCAGCTACCGGCGTTCGGGCGGTGGTGGTATGCGTGGCGGTCGCAGGTAGACGGAAGACCCATCGTTGATTCGAGTCATGATCGCTGGCTGGTGGCAACCTGACTACCGCGATTTCTACCATCAAATCGGTTACGTCAGATCGGGCACACCAGCTCACCCAGTTGCTCTGTGAGCTTCATGTTCTCAGCGTAGTCAACCGGACAGTCGACCACGGCGACGGTGCCGCATTCGAATGCCGCTTTCAGCACGGCCGGCAATTCCTCCACCGACTCGACACGATACCCCTTCGCGCCAAAGCTCTCGGCGTATTGCACGAAGTCGGGGTTGGTGAAATCGATGTGGCTGTCGCGGCCGAAGCGCCGGTCCTGGTGCCATTTGA
>QIDL01000203.1 GCA_003228415.1 Gammaproteobacteria bacterium
GCCCGCCGCCTGCCCCAGCAACGGACGGTTCTCCCGCATACGCCAGGCCCTGTTTCGGCGGTTCGGTATCGTTGAGAAGATTGCGGCCGAGCCGGCCATTCAACAGTTCGCCTTCCGCCAGGCGATCGACGGCTTCCTGAGCAGCCTCGGCCGCCTCCTCGCTCCAGACGACCTGGTGGGCACGAGGCGCACCCACCGGCAGACCCGCTTCATCCAGTTCCCGGACCCAGAAGTAGATGGTCCCCGGTTGGCCGCTTTGTTTATCGCGGTCGTCCAGGGTGATCCACAGCACCCGAAATTCCTCCGGCATCGGCTCTGCAGTCGCCCATCCTGTGAGACCCTGAAAACTCGACCAGCTGCCGAAGTACAAGCCAGTCACCAGCAGGATGCTGCCGGCCTTGATCCAGAAGCCGAACCGGGTTGCCATATTGAGGCTCAGCAACAACGCCGCCACGCCCGCGTAGGCGATCGAAAGGACGACGATGGAAGCCGTCACGACTTGCCACCCAGCGCGCGGGTCAACAGCGCTTTAGGCAACTCATTGGTCCCGACAACCTCCCCTTCGGCATTGACCGTGAATCGTACCGCCGTCTGCTCATCACCCACCCCCTTGAGCTCGCGCGTCCCGTAGAACACCAACGACACCGTCGGGTTCAGCTTCTCGACCTTCACCGTAACCGGCAGCGGCGCGGAATAGTTGGATTGGTAGTGCAGCAGATTGACCACATACTCTCCGGCCTGCAGGGCCCGCACCGAAACCGTCTCCTGATTGATGGGGTTGGAGACCTCTACCCCATCGAGCACCACCCGATCGGCAAACAGTCCCCGGTCATCCCGATCCAGGTGCATGAGGCCAGAGTCTCGATTGTGGTACCAGACCAGATTGCCGTCCGGGCCCTCCACCAGGGTATCCACGTCATCCGGATGCCGATCGGCCCAGCGCACGGTAATCAGAATTTCCGCCTTGGAGTCAATCTTGCCGCTGTTGTCCGGATCTCGAATCAGCGCAAACGCCGCGACAAACATGAACGAGAAACCCAGCAGCGCGTTGAACAACAGATCCGTGAACGCATCCTGGCCATCATTTTCCTGGTAGATGCTATGGCGCATGCTTCAGGCGCACTTCTGGCATGCTTCAGGCGCTCCTCGGCGCATGCTTCAGGCGCACTTCCGGCATGCTTCAGGCGCTCCTCGGCGCATGCTTCAGGCGCACATCGACCAGCACCGACAAGCGGGTGACCAGTTGCGCGGCGGACGCATCGAGGATGTGATATTGCAGCTTCAGCAGTGTGCTGGTGATCAGCCCGGCCGCCGTGGTGTAGAGGGCCACCGCCATGCCACCGCTCATGGCGGTGAGCAGTTTCTGCATCATGGCCGCGTCGAATTCACTCATCTCGGCGATAGGCAGCAGCATGAAGATAAAACCGACGATGGTTCCGAGCAGCCCCAACCGCAACAGGACATCGCTGATGAAGTGCCCGAAGGCATGGCTGTTGGCGATCTCATCGCCAAATGCCTCCACCAGAGTGCTGGATTTCCCCGACTCCGATGGTCCATGCCGGTGCAGCAGGTTATCGAGAAATTTTCCAACGAGCCCACCCTGAATGGTATCGACGGCCGTCTCATCGGCAAGCGCTGTTTCCAGAGCAGCGAAGCGGCGGCGCTCGCCCGTCAGTGAGCGGGCAAGCCACAGCCAGTGGATGCTTGCGAGCAGATAGATGCCGAGGATCACATAAGTGATGTAGCTCTTGTCGGAATCCAGCGCGAGCTGGACCAGGCCCCGCTCTATTGCGAGGAAGAACCCAAATCCGATCAAGCCCACGATGATGAACGCTCGCAGCACGAGATGCGCGTCTTTCAACTCAAACATGCACCCGAGTCTAAATAAGATACGGAGTTGAAACTAGCTGCCAGGGAGAGAGCTTCAACGCGGCTCGATGAACAACGTCAACTCGTCCTGGTAGGTGTCCGCCGGAGCCGTGTCCAGATTTGCCGCCTCTGTGAAGTTCACGCGAATGGCCGCATTGTCTACCATACAGCTCGGCGGGCTGCCGCTGGCACTGGTCGGCTGATTGATGAGGATGGCCCCTTCGGTCACGGAAATCCCGTCCGAGGCGTCCGGGTCCGAGTCGAACAATACCGAGTAGTCAACCGTATTGGCGGGTACCGCCTGCCCGGTGGCCACGAATGTGGTCGATCCGGTAGCAGTCTGAGAACTGATGGTGATGTCATAGGCACCGGTGGAGCTCCAGACACAAAACGGTTCGTTGCCTGTCGCGTCGCTTCCTCGAACGTAGCTCAACCCGATAGGATCCAGCCGCTGGATCCAGGTGGCTTCCGCGATGGTGACCTGAATGTTGAAAAAATCTAAGGTCCAACCGCTGCCGTTGGCAAGGAAAAAGTAGGTGGCGCGATAGTCTCCGGCCGTCACCTGACTCAGGTCAACGGCATCCATCTCGATCGAAATTTCGGCGTTGCCCTGAAACGGATTACAGGAAGAAACGCCCTGCATGGCCGAACTCCAGGTACTGGGGCTCAGTTGTTCTGGAGGAGACGGCGCTTCATGATCTTCGAAGTAGATCCGAGCCGGTATTCTTTGCGAGGCATCCGCGGTGTTGACCAGTTCGAAGATACCGCTGCCGAACTGTGACAGCCGCACCCGATAGGATCTGGGGTTACTGGTATTGCCTTGGACCGCCCGCACACAGAAGATACTCGACCCGTTCAGGTCACCCGCCCCGGGATTCCAGACCGGGAGTTGAATATCAGCTATCGGCGTCAGTGATATGGCGGTGTAGCCGGGGCCCGCCAGCAATACCAGCAGCAGTCCCAGCCACCACCTGAGCGCCATCCTGTGCGACTCAGTTGTCATCGGTAATCATACGAGCAAGGAGACCGAAGTCCTGTCGGTCCCTTTGAAGCCCTTCTTAGAACGGCTCGATCAACAGAGTCAGCTCGTCTTCATAGGTGTCGACGGGCGCACCATCCAGGTTGCCGGTTTCTGCGAAAGACACCCAGATCGCTGCATTGTCGGTCGCACAAGTCGCCGGTGCGCCGCCAACGGCCGGCGATTGGTTGGTGATCGCCGCTGCTTCGGTAACATCCGTACCGTCCGTTGCGTCGGTGTCGTTGTCGAAACGAACCCCGAAGTTCACGGTGTTGGCCGGAACAGTCTGCCCGGTGGCCACGAAAGAGGTCGATGCGGTCGCGGTCAGAGAACTGATGGTGATGTCATAGGCACCGGTGGTGCTGTAGACACAAAACGGCTCGTTGCCGGTGGCATCAGAGCCGGGCGTGTAGGTCAGCGGAATGGCGTTGAGGTTCTGGATCCAGACGAGATCCGGAACTTGCACCGTCACATCCACGCTACCCGTGGAGGTCGCGCCTGGAACGGCCGGGTTGACCGTGGCAGCCTGTACGGAGCCGATGGCGAAGATGCCCACCAGAGTCCCTGCGGCCAAGCCTTTGAGGAGAAGATTCTTGAGATTTTCCATAATTTATTTCCATAGTTACTGCAACACGTGTGCACGGAGCCGCCACAACCAACAATCCCGTTGGCGGATAACCCCGCATTCACCGATTTGATGGGCAAGGCCCATGCCAAGTGGTTTCCCGGCACGATCCGCCCATTCCAGAGCCGATGAACGGTCAATTTCGACCGACCAACGGCGTACCTCGGTTCTTTCGAACGCTCGCCTTCCACCCCGAAATCGAACCCCGGGGTAGCGCAGGT
>QIDL01000393.1 GCA_003228415.1 Gammaproteobacteria bacterium
CCGTTTGAGCAACAGGGCATATCGGATGAGACGCTGATTGATTTCACGCCCGAGCTTCATGCGCAAGCTTTGAAGATCATCGGTAAATTCGACTACGGACCGGTTTTTACCCCACCCTCGTTGCAAGGCACGATTCAGTTGCCCGGCGATGGTGGCGGTGCCGAGTGGACGGGAGCCGCGTTCGATCCGGAGACATCGTTGTTTTACATTCCTTCCATGACCCGGCCGATCGTCGTGCAGATTATCGAGCCCGCGCCGGGTGCCACGGAATTTCGCTATGTCAGAGGTGGGATCGGTAGTATTCGCGGTCCTGAGCGCCTGCCGTTGACAAAACCACCCTACAGCAGAATCAGCGCCATCAACCTGAATACTGGCGAATATCAGTGGGTTGTGCCCAATGGAGAAGGCATCCGTCAGCAGATCATCGACAAGGGAATTGTGGATCCGGGCCCGGTAGGGGCATTTACCTTATCGAGCCCCTTGCTGACCAGGTCGCTGCTGTTTATTCCGTCGGTCGATGGCAAACCGATGCTGCGCGCCTATGACAAAGCCACCGGAGAGATCGTCCATGAAATGGAACTGCCGGGGACTCCGTCAGGCGCACCGATGACCTATATGGTGGCTGGCAGGCAATACATCTCCATGGCGCTGGGTGGTGCAAGAGATTCGAAATTGCTGGTGCTGGCCTTACCCTGATCGACGTGAGTGCGGCTCAGTTGTTGTTGTGGTGATCAGGGAATCCTTGCGGCGGATGGCGCGTCCGTCGAAGACTGCCCGAGAGCGGCCAGCGCCTTGGCAGCCTGGGTGCGAATTTTCTCGTTTTCACTCCATCTCAAGGCTCGCCTCAGATGTTCTCGTGCTGAATCGATCTCACCGAGTCTCTTATAGATCTGTCCTGCCAGCAGATTCAGGTTTGGCGACCAGGGTTGGTAGTCGAGCGCCGTATCAATGTGTTCGGCAGCAGCGGGCAGGTCTCGATTGACGCTATGCAGTAGGGCGGCGAGTTGGGCGTGCGCTTCCGGGTTGTCCGGCGCCAGTTCGAGTACGCGCCGATAGGATTGCTCGGCCTCGATTATCCGGTCGGCACAACCGACCTTCTCTCTCTCGCAGTTATTGTTGTTCCATAGAATCAGTAAATCCGCGAGATCGATGGCGAGTTCCGGGTTCTTCGGATCGGTGCGGACGGCCATTCTCGCCAGTTCGGCACCACGGGCGAAGTCTCTCTCTGCCTGATAAGTCAGGGCCAGCGCACCGGTGAGGCGCGCGTTGGCTGACTCCATCTGCAGTTGGTCCTCGATCAGAGAACGTGCGAGTTTGGTGTTTCGGAAAACAGCCAGTAGGGCCAACTCGTAGGTAATCTCTTCTCTGGAAAGCTTGCGCTTGCCGATCTCGCCGATCTCCGGGAACCGATCACGCGGTAGCATGATGACCGGCCGCCGGCGGGTGCCGAGATAGTCGTTCAACTCGTTTTCCATGGCGCGGGGTGTGATACCGAATGCGTCGAGAAATGCCTGGGGCCGGGGCGTGTCTCCTTGAGTCAGAGCCAGATACTGCTGCAGGTGAGGTACCCGGTTGGGTGAACCAAGCAGGTGGCCCACATTGAGATAGTTCACCAATGCCCACGACATCGCATAGAAGTAGCTCACATGATATGGGTGCCAGGATGACAGGTCATCGGTGTTGACGATGCGCTCGAGGGGAACTGTCATTGGATTGTTTTTGAGAGTCCTCATGCGAGTTTCTGATTCCGCGCCGATTACGATGCGGTCGCCTTTCTCGTGCACGGTGGCGAGCATGTCTGCCAGCCCTTCGTCATACCAACCTGGGTAGTTGACGCTGGAGGCGGAGCGTAGAAGGAGGTGTACATATTCGTGGAACATGATGCTTCGTTGACCCATGCTCAACGAACTTCCGCCTGAGACCATCCGATTGCTTCGCAGCGTGGAACGCATGAATCCTACGATATTCGGCATCCTGGCGATGCGATTGAATTCTGAAAGGGACTTGAATACCACGGCCCGCGTGGGCAGCTTATCCTCAACCTCATCGATTCCGGTGAGAATGAGTACAACGGCGCGAAACAGCTCCAGATCTTCGATGATGTTGTCGGGTGTTTCACCGCGGGTGTTGGTCACGACGCTGAAATGGTCGCTTTCGAGTAACCACCAGTCCTGACGGATGAGTCGATCTTGTGCAGTTGCAGACACCGATACCAGCAACGCCATCAGCGTGACATACAAAGTGCCGGACAAGACTGCCGATGTTCCGGGACCAGTTGTCATCGGGTCGACAATCACCGCAGTGCCATCAAGGCACTGCAAGCAACTCCTCCAATGTGTAAAGGCGGCCGTTTTTCACGGTCATAATGACGTTGTCTGCATCCGCGATGTCCCGCAGAGGGTCTCCGTCCACGACCACCAGATCGGCCAGCTTCCCCACTTCCAGGGTACCCAGATCGTCAGCCACACCGGCCGCCCGGGCGGACTGGAGGGTCGCCGATCGCAGTACTTCGAATGGTTCCAGTCCGGCGTCGGCAAAGAGTCGAAGCTCTGCATGCAGACCGGCGCCATAGGGCACGAACGGAGCGTCGGTTCCCGTGACCAGTAACGCGTTGCGCTCGGTCAGGGCGCGAAGCGTGCGGCCATTGGCTTTGGCTGTGGCCGCGGCACCCATCCCGAATCGACTTGCCATGGCGTCATATCCTCGACGTGCGGCCGCTCCGTAGAACGTTTCGAATTGCGGTGTCTCGAAGAAGTCAGGCGAGGAGGCCGTTGTCACCCAGAAGCCGGGCAGTACCGCCGTCGCCGTGATGCCCATGCCGGACTCACTCAACAGCGTAATGACATCGTCGTAGCTGTAGCCCAGCAACGATACCTTGGGCTGGTATCCGCGGCGACTGGTGCCGCCGATGTGCTCGACGTGATCCATGCCGTGGGCTACCGCTGGAAACAGCTCATGCGAGGAAACGGGGATTCCGATGCCGTGAGCGAACTCCACCACCCGCGCCTGCCAGCGATCCGGCAGGCGTACGTAGGTTTTGATGAAATCGAGCTTCAGCGCCCTGGCACGGCTCAGAGCCAGTTCCAGATGAGCCTCCGAGATCAGACCTTCTGCGATGGAGTAGTAGACGCGATTGCCATCGGCGAGATAACCGGTGACGTGGGTCCGTGGTCCGATTCGATGGCCGCTGTCCCAGGCTTCCTGCCGGGCCTTGGCGAGGTAGGGATTGGATCCCGGATCGCGAACGGTTGTCACTCCGTAGGCGAGCCAGACTTTGCCCTGAGCGCCACTGTCGGCGCCCATATGGGCATGCATTTCGAACAGACCCGGTATCACTGTCATGTTGGAGACATCGATCAGCGCGCGATCGGCCGTCTCGCCCGCGGGCTCGATGGCGGCGATGCGATTCCCCGCGATGCGAATATCAACGTTTTCCCGGTAACCATTGGTGGTGCCATCGAACAACCGACCGACTCGCAATGTCCATGTCTTATCCGGTTGTGCCGGTGACCAGCTCAGGTCCGGAGTAATGTCTTCCACCGTGCCTGATGGCAGGTGAAGGCGCTTCATGCGGTCGGCGCTCATATACACCAGGTACTCACCGCCCGCGCTCCAGGAGGGATTGTCGGTGAGCTCACTGGTCAACTGGCGCGGCACTCCGACGATTGAGAACTCTTCATCCAGATCGGCCTGCCACAAGGTGGCGCCTTGCACGTAGCTCATGGA
>QIDL01000310.1 GCA_003228415.1 Gammaproteobacteria bacterium
ACCGAACGTCTGACGCCGGACGACCTCGATATCCAGCTCAACCTCGGCATTCTTGCCATCCGCGCCGGGAATAGTGAAGAGGCACTCAACCGTCTGGACCGCTGCATCGAGGCTGAGCACAATGCCGACAGCGCACGCTTCCACCGTGGCATCGCGCTACAGGATCTGGGGCGCCTGGATGAGGCGATGGTGCTCTATCGCGAACTGGTAGCGGCCAACCTGGCCTTCAGGCAACCAGTCCTGAATGCGATTGTGACGCGGCCGAAGGGCAAGTTCCCCCTGAGCCAGTCCAGGCTCGCTGAAATGCTCGGGCTTCAGGACTAGCGGCGCGCGCGGTAATGGCGCCGGTAGCCGCCGGCCTCGTCGGCAATCGCATCGTGTGTTTCCCGCTGAGTCTGCGCATGTTCGCCGTGCAGGGTCTCGAACACCAACTCTGTAATCTGGCGCGGCAGAACGAAGCACTGGGCAACGGGGGTACCGCGATGCAGCGTGCCGGTAAACGTGTGGTCGGTCCATCGAGCCGGGAAATGAACAAAGCCATGGCTGTAGCGGTCACAATCCACAATTCCCGCAACCGTCCGAAACGGCAGATCCGGCCGATTCAGTGGATGAGTAATGAGCAAAGAATGCTCGGGCGGCGTTTCGATGGTCCAGAAATTATTGAACTTTATCGCCAGAGCATCGCTATCGGCGAACGGTGTCCCGGCGACCTGCTCCCCCAGGTGAAATGATACCGGCGCCCGGGTAATCTGGGCTTGTGGCAACGGAGGCAGATCCCAGTTCCATGAGAAGTTCGATTCGAACACCGTCACGTCCGCCGCCAGCGGCACTATAAAACCGCGGGACAGCGCATCAATAAACGGGACACAGTGCTTTGCCGTACGCACCTCCGCACCCAGGATGTCACTGTGCACACTGGTGGGCATGGACTTGAGCCATTCCGGCAACGCGTCTGAGGCCGGAACTGGCTTCGGCAATAGTGCCTCCCATTCCGGGAAGCAACGAAAAACCACTTTCACCCGTGGCGCCTTACTTTTTCCACTGTTTGTGCAGCGTGTAAATCACCGAGAATATGACCGTGACTGTTACAAAAATTACGCCCAACGCGTTGATCACAGGCGTGTGTGCCCTACGGGCCTGGGCCGCAATCTCAGTGGTCAGCGTGCACGAACCACCGATGGAGAACACGGTGGTGTTGTAATTCTCGAAGGACATCAGGAAGGCCAGTGCGGCGCTGGTGAGAATGGCGGGCAGCAGGAACGGAAGTGTCACGCGACGAAACAGGAAGAACGGTGAAGCGCCGAGGTCAAGCGCCGCCTCCTCCTGGTAACGGTCCTGGCGCTGGAGCCGGGCCATGATGATCAGCATCGGAAACGAAGCGATAAAGGTGGTTTGCGCCACTATCGTGGTGTAGAGATCAGCACCGACGCCGAAGTTACGCCAGAACACGATGGTGGCGATGCCAAGTACGATTCCCGGCGTCAGCATGGGGGAGATCAGGAATGCATAGAGCACGTTGGTCGCCCGCCCCTGGAGTCTGGTGAGCATAATGGCGGCCGACAACCCGAGCAACACCGATGCCGGCACGACAAATACGGCGATACGAAAAGAGTTCTGCAGACAGCCGATCAGGCGATCCTCCGCGAACAGGCGCGGAAACCAGTCCAGGGTGAATTCCTGCCAGTTGGTTACCGACGGCGGCGATGCGCTGTTAAAGGCGGCCGTGACCATGAGGATGAGTGGCAGAAACATGAACATCACGAACATCACAATGAAGCTGTTCAACAGCAGGTTGCCCCTGTCAAAGGTCTCGCTCCTCATTGTGCCAACTGCCTGAGTTTCACGCGGAAAATTGCCATGACGGCTAATATGAACAGGATACAGATGAGCAGCAGTATAAATGAGTAAGCCGACCCGAGATTCCAGTTCGACGATTCGAAGAACTTGTCATAGATGAGCTGTGTGTACCATTTGGGCTGTAGTCCGCGCGTAATAATATAAGGCACCGAGAATGACCCCGCCGCCAGCATGAAGGTCATGATGCAGCCGACGGCAATTCCGGGTTTTGTGTGGGGAATAATAACGCGCCAGTGAATTCGCCATGATTTGGCCCCGAGGTCCCGGGCCGCGTCGACCTGATTCTTATCCAGAGTCGCCATGGTATTGTAAATGGGAAACACCATGAACAGGATGTAAGTGTAGACCAGCACCACCAGTACCGTCCCCGGGAATCGATACCAGATGATAACCTGGTCGCTGGCAAAAGAGGCATAGCCGACAAAGGCCAGAAAGGCGTTCAGGAGGCCATGCAAGTCGAACACCGTCAACCAGGCATAGATGCGCATCAACTCGTTGACGGCATAGGGCACAAAAAGCGCGGTGAACAGAATCGCACTTTTCACGGGCCCGGACTGTAGCGCCAGGGTATACGCCACCGGGTAGCACGCAGCCAGTGCAATCAGCGTGACGATCAGGGAAAAGCCCACGGTCTTGGCCAGAGTCCACGCGTGCAATCCCGACATCGCGGTATAGTTCTTGGTGGAGTAGGGAAACTGCTGAGCCTTGGCCTCCTTCAGGTTCTGCTCCTCGACCAGTAAGGATTGAATTCGATCCTCAATTTCGCTCAATTGTTGCTCTAACCGGAGCTTATCCTCTTCCGAGAATTGGGCACAGCTCGAATCGCCGGTCATCATGGGATTGATCATGCCCAGGGTGTTGCAGGCCGGGCCGTTCGCCAGATCGTATTCCTTGGTTCCCTTGTCGCGATACAATACGTCCAGATCGTTAACGATCTTCGTCAGGCGGTCGCCGCGATCCTCGAAGCGAAAGCTGAGTTCGACCATGAAGAACTGGGGCAGGACGATGAGGATAGTCAGCCACAACACCACGCACGCCGAAAAGAACGAGGCCAGAGGCCAGCCGTAGACTTCAAACAGTTGCTTCATTGTCTTGACGACCCGTATCGGCGAGTTCGCCGCTGGCCATCACGATCGCATCATCCGCGGCAAAGCCGACATGCATCGAACGATCGTGGTCGATTCCGGCGTCCACGGCCCTGGTCAGGTGAGCCACCAGTGACCGTTTTCCTGCGGACAGTACCCAATTTACGAATGCGCCTTCCATGTCGCGGCGGACGGGCTTCACCGCCACGCGATTATCCGACGGAGACTCATCGCCGATAGTCAGGACCTCGGGGCGCACGAACAGCATGGCATCGACACCAACCACCAGATCCGGAGTCGTTCTACCACGCAAAGTGCCGAATTCAGATTCAAGCGTTGCGATGCCATTCTCTATCGCCGTGACCCGCCCCTGCAGGATGTTATTCTCGCCCACGAAACTGGCTACGAACGGCGTACTCGGGTGGTCATAAATACGATCGCTGGTATCGATCTGCTCCATGCGGCCGTGATTCATGACTGCCACCCGGTCCGACATGGTGAGCGCTTCACCCTGATCGTGTGTAATGTAGATGAAGGTAACACCGGTCATGCGCTGAATATGCCTGAGTTCGGCGCGCATATGCTGGCGGAGTTTGAGGTCGAGAGCGGACAAGGGCTCATCGAGCAAAAGCACCGAAGGTTCCACCGCTAAAGCCCGGGCCACCGCAACACGCTGCCGTTGACCGCCGGACAGTTCGTCCATTTTTTTCGTCTACTCACCGCCCAGCGCAACGCGTTCAATAAGTTCCATGGCGCGCTTGCG
>QIDL01000177.1 GCA_003228415.1 Gammaproteobacteria bacterium
GGCAGTGTTGCCTCTTTGTTCGGGGTGTGACAATGTTTTTCTATTGGGTTGTTCCGGGAGACTAGAGCTCGTGGCATTGGAAGCGTTGACTCGAGGCTATGGTCTCATCGAGGGGCCGGTATGGGACCCCGCTCGGGGACTGCTGTTCAGCGACGTGCTCAATGGCGGTGTCTTTTGTCTCGATGAGACCGGTGCGGTGAGTACCGTGTTCGAGCATCGCAAGGGTATCGGCGGCATGGCGCTGCACCAGTCAGAGGGTCTCATCGTCAGCGGCCGCAATGTTTCCTACAAGCCCTTCGATGGAGGCGCCACGGTGATGCTGCTCGATCGGGACCCGGCCGCCGATAATGTCGGCTACAACGATCTCAGTGCAGACAACGCGGGACGTGTGTATGTGGGTTCGCTGGGCAACAGCCCCGTTTTCGACGATGACCGGGAACCCGCAGCGGGCGATCTCTATCTGATCGATCTCGATGGCAGCGCCCGGGTAGTGGCCGAGGACGTCGAACTCACCAACGGTCTAGGCTTCGCGCCGGATGGGCGCACGCTCTATCACTCCGACTCGCTGCGACGGACGGTATTCCAGTATTCTGTGGCCGAAGACGGGTCGCTTGGCGAGAAACAGCCCTTCGTGGTCGTCGAATCCGGTGTGCCGGATGGGCTGGTGGTATCGAGAGATGGTGCGGTCTGGGTTGCCCTCGCGGGCGGTGGACACGGTGTTGGTGTTTTCGAGGAGGATGGTCGCCACCGCGAACACATTCGGATCCCCGATCCCATGTGCACGAGTGTCTGCTTTGGTGGCGACGATCTCACCGATCTCTATATCGTCTCGGGATCACAGGATGCTGAGACGCAGAATCACGGTGCGGTTTACAAATTCAGTTGCGATGTGGCCGGCGTACCGGTACCCGTTGCAAGAATATCGTTGAGTTCGAGTTGACTCGAACGAACTTCAATTACCTCTCATTCAACAGGAGAATAAGCCATGGCAAAAGAAGCCATCGAAACGGGGACCGAGGACACACTGGCCTATGAGGACGATGGCATCGTTGTCATCACCCTCAATCGGCCTCAGGCGCGCAATGCCATGTCGGGAGACATGAACGCCGGGCTCGAGAAGACCTTGGACTACGCCGAGCGTGCCGGACACGTTCGCGCCATCGTGCTGACCGGTGCCGGGGGTGCCTTTTGCGCGGGTGGCGATGTCAAAGGCATGGCCGGCGGCGGCGGCGGCGGCGGTGCAGGTCCGTCCCTGGACGAGCGCATCCACACCCAGCGTCTGAACCAGCGCAACACAGCCGGCCGCATGTATCTGATGCCGAAACCCGTCATCGCCAGCCTGCCGGGGCCTGCGGCTGGAGCGGGGTTGTCGCTGGCGCTGGCGGCGGACCTCAGGATCATGGCCGATACGGCCTTCATTACCAGCGCCTTTGCGCGGGTTGGTTTCAGCGGTGACTACGGGGGCAGCTTCTTCCTGTCGCATCTGGTGGGTAGTGGTAAGGCCAAGGAGCTGTATTTTCTTTCTGACCGGGTCAGCGCCGAGGAATGCTTGAGACTCGGCATCGCCAATCAGGTGGTTCCGGCAGCGGAACTCGAAGAGGCCACCATCGCCCTGGCACGGCGATTGGCGTCAGGCCCGCCGGTGGCCTATCGCTATATGAAGGAAAACTTCAATCGTGCAGCCATGGGGGCCGACGTTATCGAGTGCCTGGACCTGGAAGCGACCCACCACGTGCATGCCGGACTTACCGAGGATCATCGCGAGGCGGCCAAGGCCTTTGTCGAGAAGCGGGAACCGACTTTCGTTGGCCGCTGAGGAAGTCGTTGAGGTCGCCAGGACCTGAGGCCCTTTTCGGCCAGAAAGTCCTCGTTGAACAGCCGTGACTGATACTTGTGGCCCGTGTCGGAGAGGATCGTAACGATCCGGTGACCGGGCCCGAGTTTTTTCGCCAGGTCTACCGCGGCGCAGAGGTTGATGCCGGTGCTTGGTCCGAAAAACCAGCCCTGGGTCAACAGCTCCTGATAGATCATGGTGACCATGTCCTGATCCGATACCTGGATGGCGTCATCGATTGCCGTGTCAGCCAGATTGTCTGTGATGCGACTGTTACCGATTCCTTCGGTGATCGATGGCCCCTTGCTCATTTCCGGCTCACCGGTGGTCACCCAACTGAAGAGGGCGCTACCCATTGGATCGGCAAGCACGATTTTGACGTCCTTGTTCTGCTCCTTCAGATAGCGGCTGATCCCGGCGAGCGTGCCCCCGGTACCGGTTGCGGCGACGAAAGCGTCCACGAGACCTTCGGTCTGCTCCCAGATCTCCGGCCCGGTCGTTTCATAGTGCGCCAGTCGGTTGGCGATATTATCGAACTGGTTGGCCCAGACAGCGCCGGTGAGGCTTTCGGCAAACCTGCCGGCCTGTTTCTGATAGTTCATCGGATCGCGATAGGGTACCGCGGGTACCGCGCGGACCTCGGCTCCGAGTGTGCGCAGCACTTCCAGTTTCTCGGGTGCCTGGGTGTCCGGTATGAAGATGATGCAATCGTAGCCTCTGGCGTTGCAGACGTGTGCGAGACCGATACCGGTGTTACCGGCGGTACCTTCGACGACCGTCCCGCCGCTTGTCAGCGCTCCGGACTTTTCGTGATCGAGAATCATCCACAGAGCGGCCCGGTCTTTCACCGAGCCACCCGGATTGAGGAATTCCGCCTTACCGAGAATTTCACAACCTGTCAATTCGGACAGTCGTGACATGCGAATCAACGGCGTGTTGCCGATACAGTCTTCAAAGCTTGTCTGGATTTTCATAGGGGGGATTCTATCCAGATTGAGTTTGCAGGCGATAGCCCAAACAGGTAATCATCTGGAATATCGATATAGGAGACAGTTATTAGGAGACGGCTATGAGGAAGCGGATGTGAGCGTTCATGAAGTCATCGGCGCCGAAGCACTCGGGCTGGATGCCTTGAAGGTCCAGGCACTGCTCGACCGGGTCAAGCGGGAGGTAGACGAAGGTCTGTTGCCTGCGGTCCAGGTCGCCCTCGCCCGGAATGGCAAGCTGGCGCTGTTTGAAACTTTTGGTGCCGCTGACAACAATGGCCTGTTCTGCATCTTCTCGGCCACCAAGGCGATGACTTCGGCCGCGATCTGGCTGTTGCTGGCAGAAGGACGATTGTCCCTCGATGAGCGGGCTGCCGACATCGTTCCACCCTTTGCCAGCAATTCCAAGGAGACCGTGACCGTTGAGCAGCTGCTGTTACATACCGCGGGATTTCCTGCGGCTCCATTTCGACCACTCGACTGGAACGACCTCAGACGTCGTTGGGATCGTTTTGCCCAATGGCGACTCAACTGGCCGCCAGGGTCTCGATACGAGTATCACCCGACTTCGGCCATGTGGGTGCTTGCGGAAATCATCGAGCGGCGCGGCGGCATCGCCTTTCAGCAGTTCATCCGCGAGCGTATAACAGAGCCGCTGGGACTCTCCGATCTCTTTGTCGGGCTGCCGGGAAACCAGAACGATCGGGTCGTGCCCTGCACCCACGTGGGAGAAGGGCTGTCAGTCGCCGATTACCAGGAGCTGGGCGTGCCGGAACCGCCCGTGACCGAAGTCACCGAAGCCGCCATCCTGAGTTTCAACGATCCGGACATTCGCGCGGTCGGGGTGCCAGGCGGCGGCGCTATCACCAGCGCGGCGGAGCTG
>QIDL01000235.1 GCA_003228415.1 Gammaproteobacteria bacterium
TTGTGGTAAGTCGATGACCGCGGTGTAGTCGGAGATTGCCTTCTCCTGCTCACCCAGTTGTCTGTATCTCCTGCTCCGCAAAATAAGCGCCTGTGCGACTAGCCTGACGGGCGACTGCGGTAAGTTGATGACGGTGGCAAAGTCGACTATTGCCTTTTCCAGTTCGCCCAGTTGACCGTAAGTTACGCCCCGGCAGATAAGCGCCAGTACGACTTCCTCGGCGGGCGCCTGCGGCAAGTCAATAACGGTGGTGTAGTCGACGATTTCTTTTTCCTGCTCTCCCAGTTCTCCATAAGTTAGCCCGCGGAACACAAGCGCCTTCGCGACCTGCCAAGTAGAAACATTAGATGCTGACAGGATCATGTTAATATATTTGATCGCCGATCCGAATTCTCCTTGTTTTTCGTGAATCTTAGCAGCAAGCATCCAGGCCGATACCCTGGTGCTATCGGAATGGTTATTATTTTCATCGGAAATTTCATCGAGTAAACTGAGCGCCTGAGCATCATTTCCTTTTGCCCATTCCCCGCAGGCCAAGGCCAGCTCTTCGGATGTCTGGGAAAAGGACTCAATGCGCCTGCTCCATTGTGAACTGGTTTCGTAACCGAGCTCCGTGCACAAGCCCTCCATCAGGAGCTGTGTCCGCAGATCCCCCTGTTCTGTATTCTTCTCGATCGCGGATTCCAGATAGGCTCGGGCTAGAGTTCCGACACCGCATTCTTCCAGCCGAGCCGAGAGCTCTCGACCGTCGTACCAGACGCGCAAAAAATCAACCAACATACGCAGTGGTTCATACGATTGGTTTTCCTTCACTTCTACGCAGATACGCATAAGTGGTTCGGCGATTTCATAGAGGGATTCTCGACCTCGCTTAGCGGCCAGAACGTACCCCTTTTCGCGTAAATTTTTGAGTTGGCTAGAGATGGTTTGATGGCTGGCGAAAAGCTGTCTGGCCATCTCTTTGACCGGCGTCGGCCGTACACGGCTGCACAGGTACTCGATGATCTTACGTTGCTGCGCCGGCAACCAGCGGATGCGCTCCTGGTAATAGGGCGTCATCTCATCGATCATCTTTGCGAATGGTCCCACGAGGTCGTCGATGCTGTCGCGCGTGATGAATTGTGACAAGACGATGTAGATCCGGTGGTTGCCACCAGAAAGATGGTGCAACGCCCGGATGCGAGAGTGGCCAGTTGCACTCTGTAAAAATACGGCGAGTTCTGACTTCCGGTCGAGAATGGCAATCTTCGCTAGCAATTCAGTGGCCTGCTCGACGGACAAGGTCTTAAGCTGCTCTGTTTGGAAGAACCCAAAAAAGGCGCTAGTACGTTTGGTAATATCATCGACAAGCCGTTGGGCGGTTGCAACGATAGTCAAAACCGGGTTCTCCTGAATGAAGGCGCGCAGTTTCTGCTGACCGGATTTACCGAGCCCTTCGAACAAGGCATCGAGATTCTCCACGATCACTAGCAAGGAGCGGCCCTCGAGTCTATCCAGCAGTAGCTTGGCAAGCATGCGCTCGGCTTCGTTTGAATCCCACTCGTAAATAGGATCTACCGACTCTTCTGTAAACTCATCCGGGTAGCGTTTAATCAGTGCCATGTAAATACGGCGGAGCAACTCGAGCAGAGTGGTGCTGGTTTCATCTTCATTGAGCCAGGCGATGCGGAGTTGCTCATCTAGCACCGAGTCATGGCCAAGGCGGTGGACCAGCAGTGTAACCAGGTGCGTCTTCCCGGTTCCGCGTGCTCCGACGAAGAGCATGTGATGCTTGTGTCCGGTTGTGGCGCTTTCGCGAACCCGGTCAACGACATCCTCCAGCATCTCTTGTCGTTGAACATGGATGGTTTCAAGGTCCGCAGGCGGGGTGCGGCTGGGTGTGAAAACCGAGAGTAAGTTGTGATCGGTCATGGTGGTAAACTATATTCAGAGTCCCCGGGACAGCTTCCACCAGCGTTGTAGGAGTGGAAATTGAAACCGGTAGTAACCATCATTGTTGCGAGAGAGGTAGTGATCCTGTTCGATCAGTCTGAGCAGATCCACGAGCCGATCCCGGTCGTCGAGTACGCCAGTGCCTTTTAGCTCGGCCAGCAATTCATTGAAAGATATCGCTTCGGCACGGTCAGCGATTCCATCCAGGATTCCGAGCACGGCCTTCTCGTTATCCTCACCATAGTAGACAGGAATCCGATCGCTGTAGTGTTTAAGCTCCCATGGGTCACTTGCATCAAGTAATTGCCGAGATACAAGCTGTTCAGCTGCGTTCGAAGTTCCTTCCAGGCCGGATTGTTTCAGCGCTTTGACGATGTGATGAATATAAAACGGGAAACCGTCCGAGAGGTCAGCGATGGATTCAGCCAGTTTTTGGTGAACTTCAGTCTGGATGTACTCGCCCTCAATTAGCTTGTATGCCAGTTCGGAGGCCGATTCGCTGTCCAGCGGCGGGACCAGAATGGGTAGTGTGTCATTAAGTGGAGAGTTCGCGTAGTTCTGCTGCTTTAGGCCACTAATAACATGGTGGAGGCCAATCGAGCCGGTGAGAACCATGCGCACGTCGTAGCTCTGCCGTAGTCCTCGTAGGATATCTAGTACTTCCATAGCGACGGATTCGCCCTCGTGGTCTTTGATGCTCGCTAACATAAACGGCACTTCATCCCATAGGAAAAGAGGGCGGTCCTTTGGATTGCTACGCTCGTCGACGAGATCCTGGATCGAGTTGGATAGAATTTCCTTCCACGGTGTTTCTCGCGAGAAGGAAGGAAACTTAATTACGCCCCCGACCTCGGTTCCGCCAATGGATTCGAGCAGATTTTTGGCTCGGCGAGCAGTCCTTTTGCTGAGTGACAGGAATTGTTCCACTTCGCGGTAAACCGCCATGGCGAACTCTGAGGCAGTGTGATACTGCTCGAGATCCTGGTAGATAGGCGCCCAACCCTTGCGCGGTTCTGCGCGTAGTTTCTTGATGATCGTCGTTTTACCGATGCGTCGCTCGGCGTTCATTCGGATCGACTGTTGTTCAAGCGTATCCCAGATCTGCTCTATAATCCGGTCACGTCCTATAACTGCTTTTAGGTCAATCTGACCACCTGGATTCGCTTTCATGGGATTTATTGTACGTTATAATTAACGTACGTCAAATTTAATGTATATAAATCGTATTCGCACGCAAAACCCATGGGTGAGAGCTCGAGGCATTTTAGCGGGATTGGGGTTACAGGTAGCCAAATACCTGCCGGTACAGGGGAAGCGCCCGCTGTAACAGGGGCTCCAACTTGCGGTACAGGCCAAGGGACTCCACATCCAGGCCATCGAGAAAATTCTTCACCTGCAAACCCAGTTCGGTATCACCCTGCATCACCAGACGGCGCTGAAAAACCAGCGTGTCCGGATCTTCCTGGCGGCTGAGCAGAACCAGGAAATCGTACACGGTACCCTCTATGGTCAGGTCAGCGGTTGTACTCCGGGAACAGATCATCAACCGGTTTCTATCAAAGGAAAGACGGAATTTAATATCAGCATCACGCACGGCAATAACCATGTAACGGTCCTGTAGGAAGTCCAGTTCCCCGTCACACAATTGCTCACCCAGCGCCCTGTTGAGTGCCAGGACCATCAGGCGTGAATGTAATGTGTCAGACAACAGGCTGAATGGTGCAGCCAGCAGGCGTGGTAACAGCACCCCTCTTTTACCCAGCGTAT
>QIDL01000147.1 GCA_003228415.1 Gammaproteobacteria bacterium
CCGGATCAGAGAATGCAGGAAATTGCTCGAGCGACCCAGACCGTCGTTGCCGAGATTCGGATGATTCCCAATCAGCCGCTGGTTTTCTATCACGACGGTGAGCGCCGCAGCGAGGACGATTTGATCGCCTACACCTGGGTGAAGTTCCTGGAAACAGGTGATGCCACCTGGCCGGCGCGAAATCCCATGGTCAAGAGCGTGGTACGAGCCATGGACGCGGTGACCGAACTGATGGCCTCGGAGCAGGGCGGTAAGCTGACAATCGAAGAGTATGTGGTGGCCGGTGGCTCCAAACGCGGTTGGACAACCTGGCTTGTCGGAGCCGTTGACGATCGCGTGGTGGGCATCGCTCCGATCGTGATCGATATTCTCAATCTGGAAAAGTCGATGGGCCACCACTTTTCGGTCTATGGATTTTTCGCGCCTTCGGTTGGCGACTATGTCGAACACAAGCTGCTGCAGATGCCCGATCATCCTCGAATGGGGGAGCTTTTTGCACTGATCGATCCCTATCAGTATCGTCATCGGCTCGAGATGCCCAAACTACTCATCAACGCCTCGGGCGATCAGTTCTTCCCGACCGATCTATCCCGATACTATTTCGATGACCTCCAGGGCGAGAAATATCTGCGCTACGTTCCGAATGCGGATCATGGTTTAGCTGGGAGTGATGCTGTGGAAAGCCTGATTGCTTTCTACTCGCTTGTCCTGGCGGGTAAAAAAGGCCCCGACTTTTCCTGGGAACGTACCGCGGAAAACGAGTTTCGAATTCAGACAGTGGACCAACCGGAAGTGGTTACTCTTTGGAAAGCAACGAATCCCTCAGCGCGAGACTTTCGTATCGAAAGCCTGGGCCCGGAATACCAGAGCCAGGTTCTAGAAGATCAGGGCGGCGGCACATACGTGGCCAGAGTGGCTGAGCCTGAACAGGGATGGACCGCGTTCTTTGTGGAATTGACTTACGACGTGGATGGGCCAACACCGTTGAAGGTGACGACGAATGTCGGTGTCGTTCCCGATGTTCTCCCTTTTGCGGATAAGGATCCGACCCTGCCGACTTCGCTGACCATTCACTTCCAGGCGCCCGCCGAAGCGGTTGTGAAACAGATTGAAGAGGCACTCGATTCGCCTGAAATCCTGGCCCTCGCCGAGGACCCTCGGCTTACCTTCGACGGTAAGATATCTGAGAAAGGGCTTGCTCAGACCCTCAACTGGATACCGAAGGGGCGGTTGGGGAACAGCGCCCGTGGTATTGCTGACTTTCTGGAAAAGCTGGGCTGTAGCGACCTGGTCTACCAGATCGAGTCGGGACGGTTGGTGCCGTATTCCAGATAATCGAAGCGCTCGAAATGGTCGTTACGTTCTGATCCCCATGATTTTCAGGACCTGGACATCACGCGCCCTGCTGACCGGAATTCGTATGTTGGATTTCAAGCGCAGGTAGCGACCGGTGCGTTTGCCTTCCAGACCCTCCACGTAGGTGATATTGACCAGATAACATCGATGCGTTTGTACGAACGCGGCACTCTGCAGTTCTGCGAGGGCTTGCTTCAGCGTCATCCGCACCATGTTCCCGCGTCGTTGGCGCGGGCACGCTACTTCTAACCATGCGTAATCGACCAGACTGAAAAATCAGCCAGACCGGAAACAACACGAAAGGCACCACAAGAAACAGAGTTCTTTCATATCCGGCACTCTGATGTTTGGCCAGGATCGACGATGTAACCGCGAACGCATCCTGAAAATAGGACGCTCCGGCGAAAATTATCGGCAGGAAGACAATGGCCAGCAACCAGTACACTCCCGCCTTCAGGTGCTGCGACTCCCGCCGCGCTTCGATGAAGTGACCGACCTCCCAGATGATTTTCCATGCCAGGATGGCGCAGAGAAAAATTACCAGGGTGTGGATTGCGAGTTCGAAACCACTGAGCCCGACATCCACGTAGATGTGAAACAGAGGCACGCTTACTGCGACCGTGACAGTCGTCATTGCCAGCACTCTCGAGTATGCACCTGTGGCTCCGAATTCGAATACAGGCAGGGCCGCCGAGCCCGACAGGCGTCTGATCGCGCCATTGAGCCCAGGTCTCAGTATTCCGGATCCCATACCAGAACCTCCTCGCGTTCGGCCGTCCATTCATCACAATTGCCTGCGGTTGGTAACATAATTCACCGGAAACGCCGCATCAACACGCACAATGATTGTCACGAAGTTCACTGAGAGGTTGTTCCGTGATGAACAGGCGTCCCCGAGACTGGCGGTTCCCGGTGGCCTGGCTTTTCTATCTGGTAATCGGCTTTGAAATCCTCTACATGATCAGCCCGTTTGCCTTGTACTACTACGCAACGTACGGAATCGGCTTTCGCGACGATGGGATTCGGCGTGCTTATCGTATGGCCGCGATTTGCGGTACTCGTGTTCTATGTGGCTATGCTGTTTGTGTACTACTTGCTTGCACGCAAAGAGGAGGAAGATTGTGTTGAAAAGTTCGGTGGTGAGTTCACGTCGTATATAACAAGGACCTCGATGTTCCTGCCAGAGGGCTTCGCTATTGCCCGCCTTTTACCCATCCTTCCGATCGAACGGCACAAGAGAATGGTGGTTGGTAACTTGTTGTTTGCAGGCGCCATGACGCTCGCGATCGGCGTTGGAGTCGGTCTTCGCAACTACTCCATCGGCTCGATCTCGACATATTATTCTGAAGACGCGGCAACCATTTCAACCGTGCTGATGGGAGAAACGGAAATTGTCGATGCGTTGAGTGTGGCCGCGCGTGACCCGGATGTCCGCGCCAGGCTCAACAAGGCTGGATATGGCAGTGGTTTGAAACTGCTGAACTACGTTGTTCCAGCCGACTGGTTTCTGGTGGATCTGCCGTTGGAAGCACTGCCTGATAAGGACCGAGGGCACGGCCACTACACTCCTGAACCATTCGATCCCCACAGATTCAAGATCCTGTTCACGAAGGCGCGCCTGCATGAGGCGAACGCCTCCGGAGCGGACATCATAAGACACGCCTTCGGTCGAACTCCTCTGCTGGTGGTTTTCGTTGACACTGCCGCCGACCAGGTCACTGCTATTCAGGATCCGATTGCCCATGTACCCTGGGGTGATATACCGACGCCTCTTTTCTGACGGGTCGGATGTCTTTGTGGCTCATTTCGATTAGGTATGAGAATCGGAGCGCATTTCGTCTGAATTACGCCTAGTGTCAGATTCACACTGATCAACAGAGGTCTGAATCGTGACCGATGAACTCCAGGTGGTGTTGCCGTCTGAAACGGAGATGCGCTCCGCTATCGCTGACAGGAATCGCGCATACGATGGCTCGTTTGTCTATGGCGTGGTGACCACAGGGGTGTTTTGCCTTCCATCGTGCCCAGCCAGGGCGGCGCGCCCGGAAAACCTGATGTTCTATTTCGAAGCGAAGCATGCCCTGCAGGACGGGTTGCGCGCCTGCAAGCGCTGCCGTCCGTTGGATGCCATGGCGGAAAAAAGCCGGCTGATAGAAATTGTGCGATACATCGAGGCGAACGCCTCCGAACGGTTGACCCTTAAAAACCTGGCGCAGCGGATGAACATGAGTCCGGCGAGATTTCATAGAGCCTTCAAGGACGCCTTTGGGGTCACGCCAAAGGCATATCAGGATGCTGCCCGCCTGGAAGGGTTTAAAACATCGCTCCAGCAAGGCGATGG
>QIDL01000088.1 GCA_003228415.1 Gammaproteobacteria bacterium
CCTGGGAGAGCTGCTCACCGGTTATACGGAGGTCGCTGCCAGCAATCCCTATGCCTGGTTTCCAACTCGCCGCAGCGCCGAAGAAATTACCACGGCAACGGCAGACAATCGCTACGTCGGGTTTCCTTATACCAAATACATGAACGCGATTATCCGTGTCAATCAATCGGCGGCCGTATTGATGACCTCGGAAGAAAAAGCCCGGGCACTCGGCATCGATGAGTCCAGATGGGTCTATCTGCACGGCTGTGCCGATGTCAACGATCTCTGGTACATGACCGATCGCCTCGATTTTCATTCGTCCCCGGGTATCCGCGCCGGAGGCGGGCGGGCTCTGGACATGGCCGGTATGAGCCTTGGCGATGTGGACTATTTCGACCTCTATTCCTGCTTTCCATCCGTGGTACAGATTGCCCGCGACGAGTTGGGCATCGGAACCGATGACCCTCGTCCTCTGACGGTCACAGGGGGATTGCCTTACCATGGCGGCCCTGGCAACAACTACGTGATGCATTCGGTGGCCACCATGATGAACCGGCTGCGTGATGAGCCGGAGCGGGTAGGCATGGTGACGGGCAACGGCTGGTATGTCACCAAACACTCGCTGGGTCTGTATTCCACCCGTCGACCAGACGTCGAGTTTGCTCGCGATGATCCGAGTATTCTACAAGCGGAAATCGACACACAAGAGCATCCGGTCGTGGATCCGACCCCCGCGGGAACGGGGGTGGTGGAAACCTTTACCGTGCTGTTCGGTCGTGAGGGCGAGCCCGAGCGTGGGGTGATTGTGGGACGACTTCAGAACGGAAATCGCTTTGTGGCGCATACGGCCGATGACCGCGATGTGCTCGAGCAGATGATCCAGGAAGATCCCATCGGGCAAACCGGACGGGTGACGGTGAGTGGGGAAACCAATCGCTTCGAGTTCGATTAGGGTCCCTAATCTGCCGCCGCCCGTCTGAGCCGGGCAGGAGTGAACGGAATGTCTCGAAGGCGTAACCCGACCGCATTGAAGATCGCATTGGCGATGGCGGCCGGGGAGGGTCCGGTGCTCGCTTCGCCGACTCCCATGGCTTTGTCGAGCGGTCGATCCACCACTAAGGTCTCGACCGCAGGCACCTCGCTGAATGTGAAAATCGGATAACTATCCCAGTCTCGGCTGACAACTCCTCGAGTATCCCAGATCACCTCTTCTTTCAACGTCCAGCTTGCGGCCTGGATGAAACCGCCTTCCAGTTGGTTGATCAGCCCGTCGCGATCGATCACGAGACCCGCATCGGCGACGATCAGGGCTCGGTCCAGATGCACTCGAGCATCGTCGCCGACATGCAGGTCTACCTGCACAGCGCAGTACGTCTGTTGGTTTTTATAACGAGCCAGAGCGATACCACGCCCGGCGTTGTCGTTCACTGGTGGCTTTCCGGCCTTGTCGCGAAGCACTTCCAGTACCACCCGCGCGCGCTCGTCTTCGAGATGAGCCAGGCGGAATTCAATTGGGTCGGCTCCCGCGGCGTGACCGAGTTCGTCCATGAACGATTCGATGGCAAATACGTTGGCGAACGCGCCGAGACTTCTGAGAGAGGAAGTTCTCAAGGGACTCTCCGCCACGAAGTGTTTCACCAGGTGCGTTTGTGCAAAGGCATAGATTGGTTGCAGGTTTCGGTGGATGCCTGCTTCTTTGAACAGCGTCGGTTCTCGCGGTGCCGGGGTGAGAGCCTGTTCCCGCCACCAGGCGGCTTGGAGATTGCTGTGACCCGGTGTCCGCCGCGGCCGGCCCGCGTGAGAGAAACTATAGGTCTCATGACGCCAGTTGATGATGTGACCTTCATCATCGAGACTTGCCTGCATATCGATCAGTGCCGCGGGGCCATAGGGTTCGAACCCGTGTTCCTCACTGCGCGTCCAGGAGACCTTTATCGGCGTCGGTTCTGCGGCGATGGCGAGCAGGGCCGCATCCAGAGCCACGTCATCCGCTCCGTTGTGGCCATAACATCCGGCGCCTTCTGCATGGATCACATGGACCCGATCCAGGGGTAATTCGAGCGCGCTGGCCAGGGCGGTTTTGAGAATCTCCACACCCTGGCTGTGGGAGTACACGGTGAGCAGGCCGTTCATGAACTGCGCCAGCGCAGCGGAAGGTCCTATGGAACCATGCATCTGGAATGGCCGGTAGTAAGTGGCATTGAGGGTCGAGCTGGCGCCTTCGGGTACTTGGGCGATCGGCACCGGTTCGACGACTGGCGTGCCGTCAACAACGGGAAGGCTGCGATCCACGTTGTTCTTGAGGTACGCGGGAACTTCGATCGGCAATGGAGTGAGGGCCGGGGACTCCCAGCGACAGTTGGCGGCCAGACGCTGTGCGGCCATTACCGCGCGCTCTTCCCGGTCGGCGATCACGGCCAGAAATCTGCCATCGCGGACGATCTGAATGTCGGGCATATCCAGCGATGCCGGGTATTCGCGCAACGTCGCGTTTGCTGTTGGCGGTTTTACCATTCGGCCATGACGCATCTGGGGAAGGATCATGTCCTGCAGGAAAGCGACGTCACCCCGGACCTTCGCAGGTAGATCGATTCGCGAGCATCTCTTGCCAACTATCTGATAGGTATGAGGGTCTTTTAGTGGAGGTGTGTCCAGGATCGTGATGCTGAACGGATGACCTCCCTGCAGGGACCAGTAGTCGGTCTGCTCATTGGAGTCGCTGGAGCCGACCAGCCCATCCTGTACAGTGAGGGTCGCCGGGTCCACGCCAAGCGTTTCAGAGGCCAGTACCAGGAGAATCTGCCTTGCCGTCGCGGACGCAACCCTCACGGCACTGCCGCTGCTTTCCACAGACATGCTGCCAGCGGTCATGGTTTCATTCGGAGTGATTGCGGTATCCGCCGTCTGTACCAGAATTCGATCGATGCTGACATCGAGTTCTTCGGAGGCGATCATCGCGATGGCCGTTTTAATTCCCTGACCAATTTCGACTTTCCCGGTGTTGACGGTGATGGTGCCGTCTTCATTGATTTGCACCCATCGATCGAGCATGGGCGTGCGCTCGATGGCACCGGGCAGGCTCATGGTGCTTGATCGTTCAGTTTGACGGCGGCGCGTTCAACCGCGTGGATGATTCGCGGATGCGCCCCGCAGCGGCACAGATGATTGTCGAGTGCGTTGCAGATCTCGGTCCGGGAAGGGTGGGGGTGCTCTTTGAGCAGCGCCCTGGTTCGCATGATGATGCCGGCCGTGCAATAGCCACATTGGGCAGCGTTCAGCTTGATGAAGGCTTCCTGAATGGGATGCAGGTGACCATGTTCATTGGTCAGACCCTCCACTGTCTCGATTTCTTTGCCTGCCATGTCTTCGAGACGCGCAGTACAGGCATAAATCGGTTCACCCTCTGCGAGCACCACGCAGGCGCCGCATTGTTCCAGTCCGCAACCGAGCTTGGCGCCGAAAAGCGACAGATCGTTTCTCAGTACATAAATCAGAGGGGTGGCGGGGTCCAGTTTGAGAGTGTGAACGAGACCATTGACGGTGAGAGTGATGGGCATCTCAGAGAGCATGAAAGACTATTCCTCATCCATCGGGTTATTGAACGCCACGGTTTGTCGATGTAGCCGGGTGGTCAAAGGAACCCATCCAGTGTACCCCAAGAAATAGTTTTCAGCGCCTGAAGGATGG
>QIDL01000336.1 GCA_003228415.1 Gammaproteobacteria bacterium
CATCGAGCCGCCGGAACCACCTCCCCCTCCTCCAACGGGCGCTGAGGGTGCGCAGCGCGCTGAGGGTGCGCGGGGCGCTGCGATCAATCTGCGAGATCCATACGATGACGAGGTTTTCTCGCTGGCTCATGACATCGAGGCCGAAGCACCACGCCGACGGATCATCGATGTGCAACGCGAGTCCATGCTGGTGATGTCGGCGGCCCTCGAACGGCTCGGTGACAGCTACGGTATCTACGGCTTTTCCGGCTACGGGCGGGATTGCGTGGAGTTCTATGTGGCAAAGGAACCCGATCAAGCGTTCACCCGGCAGACGCTCGAGGCCATTGCCAGCATGAAACCCCGGCGCAGCACACGGATGGGTCCCGCTATCCGCCATGGCACCGTCAAGCTTCTCGCATCAGGCAACGCTCTGAAACTGTTGATCATTCTAAGCGACGGTTTTCCGCAGGATTCCGACTATGGCCCGGAACGCGGTGACCATGAGTACGGCTTGCAGGATACCGCCAAGGCCCTGCAGGAAGCTCAGGCCAAGGGCGTGGAGGTGTTCTGCGTCACCGTGGACAAATCCGGCAACGACTACCTGAAACGGATGTGCCCGCCTACCCGGTACCTGGTCATCGAGGAAATCGAAGACCTGCCGGAAAAGCTGTCGAAGGTTTACCAGGTGCTCACGGGTAAATGACGCCGACAGCCTGATCTACATCAGTCGTCGCCGATTCCGATCAGCAACAACAGCCAGCTGAACATATTGTAGATCGACATATAGAGGGTCGTGGTGGCGAGGATATAGTTGGTCTCGCCGCCGTGGATGATTGCGCTGGTCTGCCAGAGAATCAGGCCACTCATCAGCAACACCACGGCGCCACCGATGGCCCCCATGAAGGCGCTGAGATCGAGGAACCAACTCAGCATCACCACCGCGAACAGGATCAGCATTCCCACCATCAGGAAGCTGCCCATGAAGCTGAAGTCTTTCCTGGTAATCAGCGCGATTGCCGACAAACCCACAAAAGCCGCCGCGGTAGATCCGAGCGCCAGCGTGACCACCTCGGCGCCATTGGGTGCACTCAGATAGAAACCCACCACCGGCCCGATGGTAAAACCGAGAAATCCGGTGAAGGCGAATACCCAGAACAGACCCCAGGCACTATTGGCTGTTTTATTGACAGCATAAAGCAGTGCAAACCAGCCAAGCAGCGTCCACAGGCCCAGATAGGGCGCGTTTATCGCCATCGCCAACCAGGCCATGCCGGCACTGAACGCGAGGGTCAGGCCCAGCAGCAGGTAGGTATTTCGTAGAACCTGATTAAATTCAACCGCTCCCCGGGTTCCCGGGTGGGCGGCGGCTCTCAGGGAGCTCGCAGGATGATCAGCCATGACGGGTATCTACCTCTAAATCCAAGTACTTCACTCGGTATATAGGGGTTTAACGGGCATTTTGCAAGTCACCTCGCTCACGAATTCACCACTTATCCATGGCCGGCCGGCCCGAATCAGCCCAGCGCCTCCTGCACCGCCCGATGGGCCTGGGCAATGGCGGAATCGGTGTTGGCGGCGGCGGCGGCGTCCGAATTCGCAATGGTGATGCGACCGAACGGCTGGCGGCCGATGACCCAGGGTTTGCTGGCCTCGTCCGGCCAATCCGGCTCCCAGAGCAGATCCGGACTATAGGCGTAGCCGTGTGCCCAGCGATTCACGGTAATCGCCGTGACGTCTCTGCCCGCGTCGAATCCCGTGGACGACAGCGCCTGATCGAGTTGATCACGCGCATGGCGCTCGAATTCCGCGAACGGCGTGGTCAGTAGACGGCGTCGGCCTTCGCGCCACTGGTCGGGGCCCTGGATATCCGGAAAATAGTGCACGTGACACATGTGCAACACCATGGGATCGTCAGGGCGGCTGCCGAACTCGTAGCCGCCGATCGAGACCGGGTAATCGAGCTCAACCTGCTTGTAAAACGCGTTGGTGTAGTAGACGAAATCGGTGCCGAGCTCGGCGAAAGCCCGCCAGTTGGGGATTGCTACCTTGGTATAGGTCAGGGGTACCTTGACGTTGTAGCTGAGCCCTGCTTTCTGCGCCGCCGGCAGTTCCGGACACAGGTACGGAATGGCACTGTTGTAACAGGCCATGACACAGCGGTCGGCGCGCACCGTGTGGGCGTTGCCACCATGCACATAAGTCACGTCAACGCCTGACCCCGCACCGGTATGGGCCACATTGACCACCGTGCTGTTCAAGCGGATCCCCACCCCGGCATCGGATCGATCGAGCCGACTGTAGTCAACCCGGGCCAGCACGACATCCTCCATGCTGGAACCGGGCACGGCAGCAGGGATCAGCGACCTGACCAGCAGTCGGCTCACCGACGCATTGCCATCGGGAAAGTGAAAGATGTAAGGCTCATCGCCGCGATCGCCAACCCGTTGCAGAGTGTGAGTCAATCCGGGCATGCCGCCGTCATAGGACTGCACGGAGGTCGCCGGAATCTCATCGATTCCCACGCACCAGAAACTCATTCCCCAGCGCCGGAACATCTCCAGTACCTGCCGATCGACCTTGACGGTGTTTTTCAGGAAGTCGTAGTAGCTGGTTTTGCTCAGGATCCGGTACTTTTAGTCGAAAGCCAGTCCGGGTAGATAGTCGCGCTCATCGGTCCAGAGGCGAACCAGATCCGCCCTGGCCGCTTCCGTCATCGGGGACTGGGCGGCGAAGGACTCCCAGGGAATGTTGTTGTAGCCAACCACCAGCTTCTGTTCACCATAGGTCTGCTCATCGAAGAGAATGCTCTTGCTGAGCCCCATGGAGCTGTACAACTGCTGATCAAAGGCCTCATAGAACCTCTGCACATCAATCCCGATGTCCACCAGCAGTTGCTTCGATGCTTCGCTATAAGCGGAAGGTGTGTCGATGGCTTCCGTACCGCCATAGCCAATTCGGGTCTGGCCATCGATGGTGAACTCATTTCGTTTGGCGTGGCCTCCGAAATCATCATGGTTGTCCAGGATCAGAATCCTGGCATCCGGCTTCGCCTGCCTGAAGAAGTGGGCGGCTGCCAGTCCGCTGATTCCCGCTCCAACCACGACCAGATCGTAGGCCGCCTCCGGCTTGGCCGTGGCCCAGCGTTTACCGGACACCCGGCCATGCATGACTTCCCAGGAACCCTCGTGGCTGCCTCGAAGCCCGGTAAGACCCGGCGGATAGTAGTCCGGGCCCAGCTCGAATTCCCCGACGCCACCAAACGTCTCCGCCCAGGGCGACAACAGTGACGCACCGATGGCGACCCGGCTCCCGTTCAGGAAATCTCGTCGGGTGATGCGTTTGTCGAATGGTTTCACTTTCTCTCCTGTCATCCTGCTGCGCGATACTGGTTCGGTCAGTAGCGCCAGCCGATCAGATTCCAATACCAGAGTACGAGGGCCAGCAAACAGAACACCACCACCACGTAGCTGTAGCGAATCCGCTGCCAGACGGTGCAGTCCGGCGACCGCCAGACCGGAACCATCATGACCACACACAACGCTGTGAAAAAGACAACGAGCAGCGGCAGAACCAGCAGCGCCCCGGTCCCGGCGGGCGGAAAATCGAAGATCATCCGATTCATATCGGTAGTGCCGAATACCAGAGCCAACCCTGCCGCGAATAACAGATAACAGACCGACGCCAG
>QIDL01000149.1 GCA_003228415.1 Gammaproteobacteria bacterium
ACGCTGGGTTCGCGGCGTGGACACCGAGCTGTTTCGACCCATCGCCGCCATCGAGCTGGGTCTGCCGAGACCGATTCAACTCTATGTCGGTCGCATCGCCGTCGAGAAAGGCATTGAAGAGTTTCTTAGTGTCGACACGCCCGGCAGCAAGGTTCTGGTGGGCGATGGCCCGCAGATCCAGGAAGTGCAATCGAAATATCCCGAAACCCACTTTCTCGGCGTCAAACAAGGGGACGATCTGGTGGCCCACTATTGCACCGCCGATGTGTTCGTCTTCCCATCACGAACGGACACGCTGGGTCTGGTCATGCTGGAGGCAATGGCCTGCGGGGTTCCCGTTGCCGCATATCCCATCCAGGGACCCCTGGACGTCGTTGCAGACAGCGGCGCCGGAGTGCTCAGCGAAAACCTCCGATCTGCCATCGAGCAGGCTGTCGGCATCGATCCAGCAGTCTGTCGGGCTCGTGCGCTGGAATTCTCATGGGAGACCTCGGCCGAACAGTTCGAAGCCAACCTGGTCTCTGCAAGACGGCCCTCTTCCCCAACCGGTGAGAAAAACGCCCGCTGAGATGATCGCTTCGTGAGCAGATCCCCGTAGCGCGCCGCCGCCGCGGGCTAGAGCGCCAACGTTTTGCTGGTCAGATAGCCAAGATAAATCCCCAGCACCACAATCGCCTGTGGCCGGCGCACACCCCTTGACCGATAGAGGAATCCCAGCGCTACCAAGGTCATGGTCAGCAACACCAGCATGTCAAACTCCAGCAGCGAGGGCGCAAATTCTATCGGAACGATGGCCGCTGCGATGCCGATGGGGAGCAGGGTATCCAGAATGTTGCTGCCGATGAGGTTACCAACCGACAAGCCAATCCGGGCTCGCAGCATCGCCGCGACAGAGATCACCAGCTCCGGCAGGCTGGTACCCACGCCAATGATGGTAATACCAAGAAACGATTGATCGACTCCCCACTGCTCGGCGAGTGTCATGGCGGTCCTCACGATCACCTCGGCGCTCACAACAACAACGGCAAGGCCCAGAGCCAGGCGCACCCAGATGACTGCAACACCCGCTCTACCAGGCTCTCGGGATCGAGTCACCAGACCTTCTTCGTTGAGTAGAAACACAATGTAGGCACCAAAGGCCAGGATCAGACCAAACCCTTCCAGCCGCTGGACCACCCCATCGAAACCCACCAGCATCAGTAAGCCAGTGGCGACGATCAAAACCCCGCCATGACGAACAATATGACGGCGCGAAGGAGAAAACGGGCCGAGCATTCCGGCAATACCCAGCACCAGGCCCAGTTGACCGAAGCAACTGCCGATGGCGTTACCAACGATGAGGCTGGAAGTGTCCTGGTCAGCCAACTGTCGGAGCGCCGCATCGATCGAGACCACCAGTTCCGGGAGGTCGCTGCCGATGGCGAGCACGGCAACGCCGATGAAAAAATCCGAAACCTGGTAGTGGCGAGCGATCACCACCGCATTGTCCAAAGTAATTTTGGTGCCCCAGACAACGGCTCCGAGGCCGACGAGCAACAGCGCCAGCGGCGCGGTGAGTACCACTGTCGAAGTTAGGGTCTGAACCAGATAGGCGATGTCCAGGCGCGTTCCTGGAGTGTCGTGGCGAGTCCTTGCCGCGGTGCAATGTCGGCACGCAACGCATCCCACGTAGACCACCTGCAGGTTGGATTCTCCAGGACCCGCACATAGTAGAAAGCATTCTGTCCGGCATCGAAAGCCGGATCCTGCCAGGCGCTCCGAAGTTCGGCTGCACCCGCGTCCGCACTGATACTGCAATCGCCGAGATCGACCCTGGCGCCATTGTCGGGGCATCGATGGGTCACAGGATCCACCTCACCATCATCGGAGCAGGCCACATCGAAGACCTGCTCGAAGGTCTCACCGTCCTGAACCCAACCTTTGACGATCTGTGCCCGCTCGAGAGGTGCTCCGAGCGGATCCCGCAAGGCCCAGACAATAAAGGTCGGTGCAGAATCGCCGCGGGCCGGCAAATCGCCTCCCATCACGGTGGCGGACGCATAGAGTTGCCCGATCCCGGCTTCGTTGATCATGCTGCCGTCAACCCCATAGCCTGCAAAGAATCGGACTTGAATGCGCGGGCCGCTGGTTGCAAAGGTTTCCTTGCGGCGCAATGCCTCGAAGAGGGCTTCCCGTGTGTTCGATTCCGCCCAGACGCCGGTCAGCCCGGACGCACCCCACAAACGATAATAAGTGTCGGAATATGCACCTCCTTCATCGTTGGGTACCGAGCCGCGCAGATCCGCTTTGTAATCGAGCATCCCCACCTTGCTCCAGTAGTTGAACTCGGAGAACGAGCCCGCCGATACATGGGTATCGCTGGCACCCACCATGCCGAAACGGTAAGGGTTGGCACCGTTGGTCGCTTCCAACCGCAAACCCCGGAGATAGGCATCCCGGACATAGCTGCCTGGCGCCTGGCTCGGTAAGGTGGTCGCAATGCGATAGGGGAAAATTTCAAAATCCGCCCACTCATCGTTAGGAGACAACGCCGGATGGGTTTCAGAAGTCCCTTTGACCTGGGTCACTTCCACCAGCGGCTCGTTGCGCATGCGCAGATCTGCATAGTCCGCATCGATCGGGTTGCCTTCCCAGTCGGTCATCTCGAACATCTTGCCGTTGGAGCCGTTTGAATTGTGCGGAATGGCCAGCGACTCGATGCCCCGCTCACGCAACCCGTCCATCCAGTGCCAGAGGTTTTCGGGATTGATGGAATCCAGACGGCTGAAAGGCAGCGCCGCTGCTTCGCTGCCCTTGAAGATCACGTTGCGGTGCAGATTTTCCCGCTGCTCACCCGCTGAGGTGAACTCATAACCGATGAAGGTCGTGAACGTGCCGGGATCGTTATGGCGCTGCGCGGCGTCGATGATGGAATTCCAAGCCGATCGCACCACATCCAGATCCAGCAGATCACCTCCCCCGCCTCCACGGAAGTAGCTGCCGAGCTCTAGAAATGCTGCACGGCGGCCCTCTGTGGTGGTGGCCGTCTGGACGATCTTGCTCGCGGGATGTTGTCCGGCCCTGGTACTCGGATCGTTCATCTCCGGCAGCATGCCCAGGTAGGCTGCATGGTCGGTCACCGCCTGAAAATCCAGTGGTGCGCGCAACTGCATATTGAATCCGGCCGGGTGGGCTATGGTCTCACCCTTGGCGAACCGATAGGCGTCGTCGGGGTCGGTACGGGTACCAAATATGAAAGCGTCGAAGGAGTATCGGGTGTGAACATGGAGATCGCCGAAATAGGCGTTTCGATCAGGGTTGCTCACAACCTCTGCAACCGTTGCGGCTGGTGTCGTTACCTCTGCCTCCACGGGAGCACTGCGGGTCTCGACCGGCGTTCCTTCGGAGCAGGCTGTCAGCGCTGCCGCCAGCCCTGCCACCAGTAAGGACACGCCAAGGTCTTTGATCACCATCACACCGACATTCCTTTTTATTACGGACAATTCCGGGTAGCGTTCGTTCATCGTATTCGAACAGAATTAAAACAGAAAAGGCGTCAGCAATCCCCCGCCACTCCGGCCATTCCTGCCACCTTAACGGCTCAGTTTGTAGGTGACACGGGCAACCGCGACCTCACCTCCGGACTCGGAGCGGACACTGACATCGCCCGTGCACAGGGTACCGCC
>QIDL01000511.1 GCA_003228415.1 Gammaproteobacteria bacterium
GCTCGGTACCGTCGAGCACCAACTGGCCACGGCCCAGCGTGAGCGCCGCGGCCAGCGGTCGAAGTGCGGTCCCGGCAAGCCCGAGATCCAGGTTGAGCGATAGATCCTCGTCAACCAGCGGCCCTGCAACCCCTGTGACCAGCAACTCCTCACCGTCTTTCGAGGTCGATATCCCCAGCGTGTCCAGCGCCCGAAGCATGAAAACGATGTCGTCGCTGTCGAGTAGATTGGAGATACGCGTGGTCCCTTGCGCCATGGCGGCGAGCAGCAGCGCTCGGTTCGAAATACTCTTCGAACCAGGGATCGTGACTTCACCGGCCAGAGCGGCGGTGGGAGCTAGTGTGAGAGACCGCATGGCGCGGTATTAAACAACAGGGCGCGCCGCAAAACGACTTCGATTGTCAGCTGCTGTTCTGCCGGACCGGCGATGTTGCCGGACGGGGTCGCACCGTTGTCGCCGCCGCCGGTTGCGGTTTCCGGACTGCAGCAGTGGCGGTGGCCTCCGCTGTGGTGGCCTCTCCGGTCACCGGCACCTGGCGCATCAGCTTCACGAATCCTTCCAGCTTGTCGATCAGCACGAATTTGGCCTCGTGGGCGGCGGCCCACTCGTTCAGCATTCTGAGATCTGCTGGTTTTTTGACGTTACGTGCGAGCATGGTGAAGCGCTCGTCGAGGCGATTCTCCATGCACTTCAAGGTTCCGATAATTCCCCTCGGCGTCGCGCGGGCGCCGTCGCAGAGGATGAGCTGGTAGCAATCTGCCAGACGGGATGTGTCCACCGAATACCAGACGAAGTCCTCGTGAAGTCGAGGTTGGGACTGAATCACGTGTGCGCTGCTGATGCGATACTCGGTAACCCAGGAACGAATCAGATTCGCCCAGTGGCGGTCCTGCTCCAGGCACCAGACCTGCTTGGATTTCTCTTCCTGGGCATCGCAGATGGCGCCGAGGATCAGCGTCATGAGGCTGGCGCCGCAAAGCAGCACCGGGCCGGTCGCCGTGTCCAACTCGGCAATGCAGCTACGCAGGAATCCTTCGTCACTGGCGGACAGTGGATCTCCCCAGTAGGCATAAAGTTCGGCGATCAGTGAGCCTGGAATCGAACGATTGGCGGCCAGGATCTGCTGCATGCATTTGTCGAATCCGTGCTGGCGGCTGTGAAATGCCACCCGAGCTCGAATCGTCTGCATGGTCTTGTTTTCTGTTAGGAAACTGACAGCCATTTTGGGTCCCTCTTTGAGGAATCATGCTAGTGCCTGCGGGGCAGGTTGCCAGCAACTGGGTCACGAAATGGCCGTCAGGTGTGTATTTCGGGGGGCCGGGGTACCAGAGTCTCGAGAAATGACGATAACGATTCGGCTATCTGTCGAACGGGTTTATAGCCTGGCTTTTCCAGCAAAACGATACCCGAGTCGTTCTCAACTGTGAGGAACAGTTCCGAATCCGGGTCGGTACAGGCAAAAAAGATGCTCATGGAACTCTTCGAGCCGCGCTTTGCCATGGCGTGACCGATCAGGTTTTCGTTCAGGCGCGCCACATCTTCGAGGTTCCACAGGAACAACAGGCTGACATGTCCGTCCACGGCTTCTGCTTCGAGCCCGGCCGACCAGTAGCCGGCGTAGTAGGCCTTGATGTCCGGATGCGCTTCGATTTCCAGTGCCCGTTCGAGCGGCTCGAAGTCGTCGATCGTGGTACCCGGATGACGCGGAGTGGGTTGCCAGCAGATCTGATCCTTGCCGTCTCCTCCTCGGTGAGGGTCGCCGATCTCGCACGGTGAGCGCCAGTCGGCATCGAACGGGACCGTCAGTTCGGGATAGGACATCCGGGTGTCGGCAATAAAGTGATCGAGCGCGGTCCGTACGCTCACGGATTTTCCTTGCGTCGCGACTGGCGTCTTCGATCATGGTGCAGCGGCGGCTTGTGCAGATGCACGATGAGTTGTTGGCGTTCCTGAGTATTCAAAGCGGTGATCAGCGAAACCAGAGCCTCGTGGCCGTTGGCTTGTGATTCGAACAGTTGCGCGTTGAAATCACCGAGCGCCTGGCGCAAAGCTTCGGTATCGAGCGGATCGCTGAGAATGGCGTCTCGGAGCGCTGTCTGGGCGCCCCTGACTCCACGAAAACGCGGCCGCAGAACAGAGAAGTAGTCGCGAAACAGCGGCATCAGGGCTTCTCTACGTTCTTGAGGCAGGTCCCGCAGCAGGCGCCTCATGCCCATCATTGGATCGACGCGCTGTATACCGAATTCCATCGTGGACGCGCGCCCCGCGAGGAAACCGACCAGAGCCAGGTTGATTGCCAGCGATATGATCAAACCGGCAACGAGGTAGCGATTAGTAGTCATCGGGCAGGTCCTCAAAGCTGTCGGTAAAGGCCAGCGAGCTCAGCTCGTCCGCCAGGTTCTGCTCGTCAATCTGCCCATTGGGAGGTTGTTGAAAGAATCCGATCGCAAAGCCGAGAATCAATGGCATTGCGGCTGCCGCGACAGGGCGCCACAGCGCGGCGTGGAACCATTCACTGAGGGTGCGCCAGCGATCGATGGGCAACTCGCCGAGAATTCGACCTCGAAGCTCGGCGGTTGCCGGTGCCGATGGCAGAGTATCGAAAAGCCGCTCGAATCGACGGGCCCGATCGAGTAACTCCGCCGCCGCCTGCTGCTCCAACCTGCCTGGTTCAGAGAATTCTGAGGATTCACCCAGCAGGATCCGGGCAGCCTGCTGTGCGGCATCTGGCCATTGCCTCAGGTCTGCGCCGAGGCGATCCAGATGGTCACTGAAGTCGGTCAGGTCCATCGGTTTCGTCATCTGCTTGCTCCGTTGTCAGTGAGTTCCGCTCGCAGCGCTCGCCTGGCTCGCGCCAATAAAGATTCCAATGCTCTGAGACCTGTTCCCACTATGCTGGCGGCTTCGGCATTGGAAAACCCCTGTACCTGACAAAGCAACAGTGCGGAACGCTGGTTGTCCGGGAGTCTGGCGATCGCATCGAGCAGTTTTCGTTGTTGCTCTGCTGCGCTGTGCAGCAGCGCCGGGTCATTGGCGCCACCCGCCGTTTCCGGGAGAACGTCCGTGGTGCTTTCCCGATGTTTGCGAACGGCGTCGATACAGACATTGTGGGCGATGGTGTGGATCCATGTTGAGGCCTTGACCCTGCCAGGCTGGTAGGTCTGCGCTTTCTGCCATACCCGCAAAAAGGTCTCTTGAGCCATATCTTCCGCGTCGGTGACCGAGCGGGTCATTCGCTGCAGATAGTTGTGAACCGGGTCCAGATGGCGATCGAGCAGCGTGGCGAAGGCGACATCATCGCCGAGGGTGATCCTCGCCATCAGCATTTCATCGATCGATTCACAGGATGCGCGATCTACCAAGTGTTCTTCTCTCAATGTCCGGCTCAACAGCCAGACCAGGCAGACGCTATCCTGCTTTGCGCCAATGCCGGGTGCGGCCATCGTGCAGTTCTTCTCTGGTGATCTTGCCATCACCGTCTGAATCCAGGCCCGCCATTCGTCGAGGCGGGAACTCGTCCGGTGTAAGAACACCGTCGTCATTGTCGTCCAGGCGGTCGAACAGATGTTGTTTCATGATGGACCGCCGTGCATCGGCCAGCGCTTCGGAGGAAAATTCTGACGCTTCGATCGCGCCGGTACCGTTCGAATCCAAAGCTTCGAA
>QIDL01000259.1 GCA_003228415.1 Gammaproteobacteria bacterium
CGCCCGCACCACGTAGGATTCCACGTCATTGGCATCCTTGACTGCCGGTGTGCCCAGCGTGGGCTCGGGTACCAGATCGATCCAGCCCCCATCCTTGGCGTAAGTGCCCACCAGCCTCAGGGCGGTGGTTTCTCCCAGCGGGATATTGACCATCGCGTTGCCTTGTCCACCCACACCACCTGACTTGACCGACTCAAGCTTGAAATCGACGCGCCCCTCGAACTGCTCGGGATCGGGTTTGTTGGGGATCACTCGAATCGTTCCACCCATCGCGCTGGACCCATACAGGTCGCCCTGGGGGCCGCGCAGGATCTCCACCCGATTGATATCGAACATATTGGGGTCGGGCATGCCCACCCGTTCGACCTCCTGCGGTTGCAGCGGGGTTTCATCCAGATAGAAGGCCGCCGTCGGACCCTGGGGATTGAGCTGGGCCACACCGCGGATCACCGGGATGGTACTGCCGCGCGCGTAACGGCCGCTTGAGTTGAACGACAGGCCGGCCTGGCCGCGGGCATAATCTTCAAAGCTCAAGGCGCCGATCCGCTCGAGTTCCTGCTGGCCGATGGCGCGGACACTGAGCGGAATTTCCTGCAGGGGCTGCTCGCGCTTCTGCGCCGTCACGATGACCTCCTCGATGCGGTTGACTTCATCCTTGTTTTGACCCTGTGCCAGGACCAAAACCGGGCTCATCACGATCATGACCAACAGCATGAGTGACGTGTAACTGCGAAATGGAACTTTCATGGTCTTGCTCCTCTAGTTAGCTGGAACCGTGAGGTCCCAATTTGCCGGCCGCATACCATTTCAGCCCCATTCTTCCGGCTCGCATGCTGCCAATTCCTGATCCCTGTTACCGGTGGATCGATTCTCGTGCTCATTGCCCCTCGTCTACTGCTCAACGTCCCGGTTGTCTGTACGAAAGACGTCTTCGCGCACCCAGGCCGGTGTATTCCGTTCGATACTTCGCGGCCACAGCTCATCCAGTGTTTCGTCGTCGTAAAGCACCCCGCCCTTCATCACGTAGCGAATCTCAGCGGTGTTTTGAATATCCTCCAGCGGGTTGGCGTCCAGCACCATCAGGTCGGCGAGTTTGCCCACCTCGATCGAACCGAGGTCATCCTCCAGGCCCGCCATCCGCGCACCGCCCAGGCTGGCCATTTCCAGTGCTTCCAGAGGCTCAAGCGCCTCGGCATAACTCCAGACCTCCCAGTGCGAATCCAGCCCCCAGGTCTGGCCGTGCCCGCCGATCGCGCCGTAACCGCCTGCCCGTATGAGATCCTTGACCGTCTCGACCATGATCGGATAGCTGTACTCCGTCTTCGGGCGGGTGGTGTGATTAACCAGGCGGGTGAGGCGGCGCCAGGGAAGGAAGCGGCGCATTTTGGCGCTGTTCCAGAGGTCGGCGCGGGACTGGTAGTAGTCTTCCGCCCAGGTGGTGGCGCCGGCCACGATCAGCGTGGGAGAATATACCGCTTTGGTCTGGGCGAAGAATTGCGCCACATCGTTCCAGGTCGGCAGTTGGTGCATCGGGTGTTCGAAACCGGTATTGCCGTCCAGCATCGATCCGACGTTGTAAGTAAAGTCAGCGCCCTCGTTGGTGACCGACAGGCCCAGTTGTCGCGCTGCCTCGGCATACATCTGGCGCTGGTCACGGCGGGGTGTGAGATAAATCTTGATTGAAATCGCGCCCTGGTCATACAGGCGCTGCACCATTCGTTCAGCGTCTTCAAAATCAGCGGGACCGGTCAGCGGCGCCACAGGCATCAGCGGTTCACCTGTGGTGAATATGCGCGGTCCGGGTATTCGACCGGCCCTGACCATTTCAGCAACCGGAAACACCCCACTGCTGTTGGCCGCCGGGTCCAGCGCGGTGGTCACACCGTAGGCGAGATACAGCGAGGTCGCCGGCAATTGTCCACCGATGACTGCACGTTCTGCAAAGTAGCCGCCGTGGGCATGGACATCGACAAAGCCGGGAATGATGGTCTTGCCCTGCAGGTCGAGCACCTTGTCCGCTGCCCCTGTATCGCACTCGCCGACGCAGGTGATGCGGCTGCCCTCGACAATCACACTGCCTTCTTGTATCACTCCGGAGTCGTCGAGAGTAATGACCCGCGCACCTTGCAGGGCAATACGGCCGCCGGGAATGACACGGTCGAGTTTCAGGGCGGGGTTAATGATCCTGTGCTCGCCGCTGGCCGCGTTGTGGATATTGATCTGGCCGGCGGAGGCATAGACAAGTGTTTGCGCATCGGTCCAGCGCAGATAGATTCCGCCGCCATTACTGAGCCGTTCGACCCCTTGCCGCGGGTCTTCCTTGATCACCTCGACCGGCGTGTCCGGGCCGGTCCATACCAGTGGCCGCTCCGGACGATAGACGGCCCTGACATGTTGCAGGCGGGTTAGGTAGATTTCATGGTTTTCGCGATAGGCCACCCATGTGCCATCGGGGGAGGGCGCCGCCTCACTGGCGGCGGGAAATCGCAGATGCTCTTGCCGTTGCGCAGGACTGGCGGGATCATAGGAAATCATCACGGAATAGCTTTCGGGCGGCGTTATCCCCTGGGCCAGGAAAGGCTGCACATCAACCTGGCCACGGGGTTCAAGCTGGAACATGCGCCCATCCGGGCCGGCGCGGCTGACCAGCGGTGGCGCGGATTGCTGCAGCACCGTTTCTTCGCCATTACGTCTGATCGACACCAGGTCATAACGCACCATCGCACCGCCCGCGAGATCCTCGGCGCTGGCGCCGCTTGATCGCAGGACCACGATGGATTGACCGTCATCGCTCCAGGCGGGGTAGAGGTAGCGCGCAGCGGATTTGGAAACCCGCCGTGCTTTCCGTCCTTAAGTGAAACCCGCCAGAGTTGGCCCAGTTCGAAGTCATCCCAGCTCACGAAAGCAACGTCTTTGCCGTCGGGAGAAATCGCCGGCATGAATTGGTGCAAATCCCCCGCTTCACGCCGAACCAGCTTTTCCGGCACGCCATCGGGCAGGATCTGCCTCCAGATCCAGCCCGCAGCCTCGAACACGACGGTGCCGCCGTCGGGAGACAGGTCTGGCCAGCGGATGAACTTCGACGCGAAGGGCTGATCGGTGATGTCATGGGTCGATCGGGCCTGCTGGGACGCCGTGCGACGCACGCGTGCAGTAAATGGAATCTTCTCAACCCGCCCGTCCTCCAGCCACACCCGCCGTAAGGCGCCACCCTGGGAGAAGACCAGTGAGCGTGACTGACTGTCCCAGGAATAGCCCGGCAGCACGCGCAGGTTCTTCATGCCGTGCGCGTTCTGCATATCATAGGTGATGGGGTCGGCCAGTAGCCGCTCGTCGCCACTTTGCAAATCCCGTAACCACAGGGCCGTTCGGCCGCGCATTTCGTGGCCGCGATAAGTCAACATGCCGCCGTCAATGCGCCGTGCAAAGGCCATCCAGCGGCCATCCGGTGACAGTTCAGGCGCTAACTCGGTGGGGCCCTCAGCCTTGTAGAACTCCTTGCCTTCGGGAACCGTGATGACTTCAATTTTTCCGGAAGCCAGTTCCAGGCGGCGGATGTGCTGGTACCGCTGAATGCCGTGCAGTGGTTCGGCAAAGGTCGTTTGCATGTAATACAGATACCGCCCGTCGCCGGAGATGCTGGGCCAATAGGCCTGCAGC